>CAMCJC010000173.1 GCA_945875065.1 uncultured Propionibacteriaceae bacterium
ACTGGTGCTGGACGAGCCCACTGCGGGTCTCGATCCGGCAGCCGTGGCCACGGTATCCGACCTGGTCGAGCATCGGCCACCCGGATGCTCGGTGCTGTTGGTCAGCCATGATCGCCCCAGCGTCGAGGCCCTCGCCGACCGCTGCCTGCACCTGCGGGACGGGCGGATCGTCGAGGCCCCCGAGTTCGAACAGCCCATGCGGGCCGCCGCCGGGCAGTCAGGGCGGGTGGTCCTCCGAGTCCGTGGGCTGTCTGCCCGGCACGGCCGTGGGCCGGTGATCGGCCCCATCAACCTTGACGTGCGTGCCGGCAGCTCCCTGGCGCTCTGCGGCCCGTCCGGGGCGGGCAAGTCCACCCTGGCCCGCTGCCTGGCCGGCCTGCATCCCTGGAACTCGGGGGCGGCGACCCTCGACGGTCGCGAGTTGGCCCCGACCCGTCGTCCGCGTCGGGATCGCCAGGCGATCGCGCTGGTGTCGCAGAACTCGGTGGACGCCCTTAACCCATTCGAGGACGTAATGACCGCACTGCTGCGCCCCCTGCTGGGCGTGGCGGGGCTCGCCCGCGCTGCTGCGGAGCGCCGTGCGAGCGAGCTCCTGGAGCAGGTGAGACTCGGGCCCAGCCATGGCATGCGACGCCCCGCGGCCCTGTCCGGTGGCGAACGCCAACGGGTCAACCTTGCCCGGGCGCTGGCCTGCGAGCCATCGGTGCTGCTGTGCGACGAGATCACGTCAGCCCTGGACGAGCAGACCGGGCGTGCGGTGCTCGACCTAGTCGACGAGCTGCGTCGGGAGGCCGGTCTCGCGGTGGTGCTGATCACCCACGACCGCTCCGAGGTAGACCGGTATGCCCAGGACGTGGTGCGGTTGCCCGCCCTGTGAGGCTAGGTTTGCAGGACCATGATTCAGGGGCGTAATTCTTCGCGGACCCGTAGGTGGCTCTCGGCTGCCAGTTGTTCGGCGTCCAGTACTTGCCAGTGGTGCTCGTCGCCCTGCCAGGCTAAAGCTGTGAGGTCGACGGCGTCGCCTTATTAGTTGAAGAGGTCGATGCAGGCTGTTGTTTGATCCTGCCCTCGTTGTAGCCTTTCTGTAAACTACCTTTATGGCACCCTGGGTCCGGCGATAGCCTCTCGGTATTTTCTTTGGCCTCGCCTGCCTTGGTTCCTGGTTGATGTGGTTGCCGCTGCTCCTTACGCACAATGGTGTCGGTCTTATCGACATTGGGATTCCTCAAACTCTGGCGATACTGCTGAATAATCTGGCCCTATTTGTGGGCCCGTTTGCGGTGGCGCTCTTCGTCGCGAAGCTGATCGGGGAGCGCCCTGGTGCACAGATGAGGTCTGGACTGCCGTGGCGGGGAACGCCTGCCCGATGCTGTTCGGCGCAAACAAGCTCAACACCATGGCGCCCATGTCCAACAAACGACGTTGGCTCTTCCTGACCAACTGCGGCTCGAACATCCCATCGCGATCCCGGGGGCACCTGGATGCCGATGGCGCCCGCATCGTCGGCGATCACCGTCTTCCAACAGTCGCCGTAGCGGAGCTTGTTCGAACCACGACCGGCCAGATCATGCTTGCCGCGGCCCAGATGCTCATTCACATCCTTGTCCAACACGGCCTCCACAACCTGCACTGTGAGGGCCTTGGAGCCCAGTTCAACTGAGGTCAGGAAGGGTCAACTCTCGGTGATGGCTGCTTGTTAACTTATTATTTCTCCTCTATGCTCGAAGTAAAAATCAGAGTTACGGTCCGGCTTTGAAAGGAAATATCATGGTTCGCTGGATTGCTCTAATCGCAGTCGCCTTCTTTGGTGGTAACTATATTCAGAGAGTCGTGGAAAATCACGGCGTGGACGTCTGGATCGCACGAGGTGCAGGTGTCGCAACCGTCGCCGTGATCGCGTTGATCGGCTATCTTCTCTTCCTTAGGCCTGCATCGGAGAACTAGACGTTGAAGCCTGGTCGGGGCTTGTTCACAGAACCCCGGGAGGCTTATCCAGGAACTTCGTGAGCTTGGCTGCTGGCAGGACTCGATGCCTCTGGTGCGGCCGCATCTAAGCGACCGGCCCAGGGGCTAGGTCCAGTTCCTCAGGCAGCTGCGAGACGGCCTCAACAGCCACACCCTGGTCTTCTGGCAGCCTGCTGAGAGTGGTTGAAACGCTGTGGACCGCCCATGCTGAGAGACCGGCAGGACCATTCAAGGGCGCCCCAAATACGAACTGGACGACGTGATGCCGAATGAGTGGCGGTTCCTGGCCTCCCGCGCCAAGTCCGGAGCCATCGGGGCGGCTGTGAGGCTAGGCTTGCAGCACCACGACCCGGGCGGCGTCATCTTGGCGTATCTCCTCGCGGACCCGTAGGCCGCTCTCGGCTGCCAGTTGCTCGGCGTCCAGCACTTGCCAGCGGTGTTCGTCGATCACCTCACGTATTACTTTGCCCTGGTGGAGAACCCGCCAGGCGTTGGCGAAGTGCATGGTGTCCTCGTCGATCGGGGTTCCTGATATCCACCATTCGTAGGTCAGGTCGCCGACCTGTTCGGACAGGGTGCGGGTGGGTGCTAGTGGCTTTACCGATCCCATTAGCTCCACCGCGATGAAACCGCCGGGTAGTAGTCGTTCCGCCAGTTTGCCGAATAGCTCCTGGCGCTGGGAGCTGTCGAGGTGCCCGGCTACGCCGAAGATCACCGCGGCCAGTATCCGGGGTGGTAGCTCCAACCCAGGCGCGCTGTCGGGTAGGACCGTGACGCGGCGGCGTGCGTCCGGAGCCGCCCACATCCGACTGGTCAGGATCGCCCGCATCTGCGACGAGGGCTCGTACGCCAGCACCGAGAGATCCGAGCGGGCGGCTAGCAGCGTGCGGGTGACCCGGCCGGTGCCGGCGCCGATCTCCACCAGGGGCGCGGCGGATTCGGGTAGGAGACGGACCAGTCGGGCCAGCACCTGTCCGGAGCTGGCGCTCTGCTGGCGGGCGACTAGGTCGTAGAACTCGGCGATTGACCCATAGCTGTTAGTCACGGCCCGAACACCCCCGCTCCGGTGAGAGCCGGGTCCACCCGGGCGACGATCTGGGCCAGTAACCGGTCGCGGTGCGGGATCAGGTAGAAGTGGTCCCCGGGCAGCTCGACCACGTCCCCTCCCGCCCCGAGCGTATGCCAGGCCGCGGCATCGGGCGACGACAGCTCGGGGTCATCGGTTGCCACCACCACCGTCACCGGGCAGGACAGCGGCTCCTCAGCGCGAGGGTGGTAAGTCTCGATCAACCGGTAGTCGTTGTCCAGCACGCGCAGCACCATGGCAGCCAGTTCTGGGTGTTCGAAGACCTCGGCCGGGGTGCCTCCCAGGCGTTCCAACTCCTGGCGCAGCGCCTCCGGGCCGCGACGGTGGACATCACCCCCGCGAAACCGGTCAGGGGCGCGTCGGCCGCTGACGACGAGCCGGTCCGGTTCGGGGCAACCCAGCTGGCGCAGCCGGCGTACAGTCTCGAAGGCGACCGCTGAACCCATGCTGTGCCCGAAGACCAGCCAAGGCCGGTCCACCAGCCCGATCAGGTCGCGGGCGAGCATATCCACCAACTTGTCCATCTCGTCGACCAGGTCGTCACCGACCCGGTCCTCGCGGCCGGGGTATTGCGCGGCGAGCACCTCGAACCCCGGGGGCAGCTGTTGCCCCCAGCTTCGATACGCCCCGGCTCCCCCACCCGCATGGGCGAAGCAGACCAGCTGGAGCGGCGCGTCTGGCCGGTCCGTCCAGCGGCGTACGCCTCGCCGGGGGCTGCTGCGGCTCACCATATGACCGGCGGATCGCGGTTGCCGAAGCCGAACCTCTGGTGGTTGCGCTCCCGGTCCAGTGGCCGTTCCGGCTTGGGGCGGTGGGAAAGAGGGAGGGTCAAACATTGGATCCTTTCGTGGCCTGGAACAGGCCGAGCGGGGTGCTTGTGGTGCTGAGGTCGGCCACCAGGTCGATCCCGTGGCGGCGGGACACCGCAGCGATATCGGCCAGGGACTGGGTGCGCCAGCGGTGCTGAGTGGTGCGAGTGCGCCGTTGCCCGATCACGGGCTCGGCCGCCCAGGTGCTGGTCATGATGACTGAGTCCTCGCCGGCGGGCTCGGCCGCCCAGGACCAGCGGTAGCGTTGCTGACCGAGCTCCACGTCGGCCAAGGTGGTCGTCGGCACGCTCGCGGGTGAGACTAAGCTCATCAACTCGACCAGCACGGGGGCATCGGGCACCAGGACCGGGCGCAGGCGGGCCCACAGCTGGTCCTGCTCATCGGGGTCGAGGTGGCCCAGAACCCCGCACAACAGCACGGCGCGCGCTCGCGGCGGGAGGGGGCCGCTCAAAGCGTCGTGCGGCCAGACGGTGACCCGCTCCCGCAACTCGTCGTCCTCGACGACCCGCGAGAACAGCGCGGCCCGCATCGCCGGGGCCGGTTCGTAAGCCCACACGCGGGCACCGGTGGCCTTCGCCACGGCGGCAGTGAGCAGTCCGGTGCCCGCCCCGAGCTCGAGAATCGGGTCCTTCCCCGGAGGCATCTGCTCCAGCACAGTCAATGCCGTCGGCGCGCTGTTGACGGCGACGTGGTCGCGGGCTGCCAGGTCGAAGAACTCGGCCTCCGTCTCGTAGCCCTCCCACCCCGAGTCGGTTGGTTCCTCACCCAGGACGGTACGCAGCGGCAGCAGCGTCGGCTCCTCGGGGATGATCGTCTCGGGCGGGCCGAGCACGGCGGTGATCTCGGACCACAGCCGGGTGACCGCCAGGTCGGCGGCCCCGCAGCGCAGGGCGTCCCGCCCCGCGTCCAGGTCGGCTAGCAGCAGATCCAGGGAGCGTGTGATCGCTGCCGGCCAGTGGCGTTCGAAAACCTCGGTGAAGGGCCCAGGAGCGGTGCCGGGTAGGGTCGCGGTGGTGGGGGCGCGGAGATCGGTGCCCGATCCGCCGGCGAACCGGAGGGCCCCCGATCCCGGCAGGTGCAGCCGGGGCGACCAATGCACCGGACCGTTGAGGTCGGCCAGGGTCAAGGTGCCGGCCTCGAAACCCAGGGACATCCTCGGCCACAGCAACGCATGGTTGTCGCGATCGGCGGGAGCCAGCTGGTTCTGCACCCGCAACGAGACCGCCACGCCACCGAGCATCAACTCCAGCGAGGTGAGCGGAGCGGCGGTCTCCGGAAACTCCGGCCTGGCCGCGGCACCCAAACGGTGCGGACGCAATGCCCCGATCGCCGCGGAAAGCACATCCACCACCGGCAGCAGCAGGTGCACCGGACAGGCGACATCGGCATATCGAACCGGCTGGTGCTGGCGCACCCGCTTAGCTGCGGCGATGAACTCGGTCACAGGATGGACGTGGCGGTAGTGCAGATTGACCCGGTGCAGCGTGCGGTGGCGACGGGCGGCCCGCATCAGGGCGATCAGCTCGTCGGGATGGATCGGGTGCTCTTGGAGCACCGGTATGCCTCGCTCCAGCAGGGTTAGCGCCAGCTCCCCGCCCGGACCAGACTGGATGCTGGACCCGACCGCGACACAGGCCAGTCCGATACCCTCCGGCACTTGGGCGATGTCCTGAACCAGCTTCGCACCGAACCGCTCGGCCAGCTGACGCGACTGGTCCGAGCCACGGCCGAGGATGTGGGATAGGCGCAGCCGGGGATGATCGGCGATGGCCCGGGCATGAAAGCGCCCGAAGTTGCTGCCGCACAGCAGAACCGGGATCTGGTTACTCATAGCTCGCCCTCTTCAATCTCGGTGTGGGCCATGCCATCGTCGACGTGTACCAAGACCCGGGGGTCGCGGCGCAGGACATTGAGCACCCGAGCCGGATCGACGATGTCTGCGGCGAAACCCGGACCCGGTGGCACCGGGTGCTCGAGCACGTGCTCGACGGTTGCGGCCGCCATCGCCGATGTCAGCACCGCCGACGAGTCGCAGGCCAGATCGACCGTCGTCGACGAGGACGCGGATTCGCCGCGGATCCGCATGCGATACCAGGGGGTGTGCCCGACCAGATCCAGTTCCGAGGCCCGGCACATCCGCTGGACCAGGGCATCGGTGCTGGTGCCCGGATCTGCCAGCAG
>CAMCJC010000174.1 GCA_945875065.1 uncultured Propionibacteriaceae bacterium
ATGTCGGGCGACAAGATGGACGGCGACAAGATGGCCAAGTCCTCGTACATCACCTATGACGATTACACCAAGGAAGGGGCTGCCAAGGCCCAGGGGCCCGTCGTGTTCTTCTTCGCTGCAACTTGGTGCCACGTCTGCCAGGAACTCGACAAGGCCATCAAATCTGACGCTTCCCTGATCCCCGACGGTGTCACCCTTGTCAACGTCGATTACGACGCCCACACCGACCTGCGCCAGAAATACGGCGTGACCATGCAGCACACCTTCGTCCAGGTTGATCCGGACGGCAAAGAACTCGCCAAGTGGTCGGCAACGAAGGCTAGCGACCTGTTCTCCGGGATCAAGCGGTGACCGATGCTCTACACCGGTGTTCTCTCACTCTTGGCAGGCGTGCTGACGGTCCTAGCACCATGCGTCCTGCCCTTCCTACCCGTAATCGTCGGTGGCAGTCTCGGGGGCGATCGTCGTCGCCCCTGGATCATCGCGGGCAGCCTGGTCGTCTCCTTGATGGCCTTCACGCTGCTGCTGAAGGCCTCTACTGCCCTGATCGGAATCGACCCGCGCGTTTGGACCGCGGTCTCCGGCGGGCTCGTGATTGCGCTCGGTTTGTTCATGTTGTTCCCGGGCCTCTGGGCATGGATCTCCGAGCGCATCAAGTTGGGCGAGGGCTCCCACGCGTTGCTCGAAAAGGCGACCGGCAAGCGCAAGGGCGTAGGTAGCGCCGTCTTGACGGGCGTTGCGCTGGGGCCGGTGTTCAGTAGCTGCAGCCCGACCTACGCGTATGTGATCGCGTCGGTTCTCCCCGCGAGCCTGTCCTGGGGCCTGGTCTACCTGGCGCTGTACTGCGTTGGCCTAACCGCCGCGCTCCTTGCGATCTCCCTGCTGGGCCGCAAGCTCATTGAGCGCATCAAATGGGCGGCCGACCCGCGCGGCTGGTTCCAGCGCGCTGTTGCCGTGCTGTTCATCCTCGTCGGCGTCCTGGTTGCCTCCGGCCTCGACAAGCGCTTCCAAGCTTGGGCCGTCAACGCGTTCCCCTCCTTGGCCCAGGTGGAGTCCGACGCGCTCCCGGACTCGATGCCGATCCCGCGCGATCCAGCACCCCAGGGCGAGACGACCGCTTACCAGGCTCCAGAGATCACCGGGATCCAGGAGTGGATAAACAGCAGCCCCACTACCCTCGAGCAACTCCGCGGCAAGGTCGTCCTCGTCGACTTTTGGACCTACTCGTGCGTCAACTGCATCCGAACCCAGCCTTATCTCAACGCCTGGTACGAGCGCTATCAGAAGGACGGGTTCGAAATCCTAGGTGTGCACGCGCCCGAATTCGCTTTCGAGAAGGTGCCGGACAACGTGCGGCGTGCCGTGACCGAGGCGGGCATCAAGTACCCGGTCGCCCTCGACAACGACTTCGCCACCTGGCGTGCCTACGGCAACCGCTACTGGCCCGCCAAGTATCTGGTGAACAAGGAGGGCAAGATCGTCTTCACCCACTTCGGCGAGGGGGGCTACGACGAGATGGAAGCCAAAATCCGGGAGCTCCTAGGAGCGCAGGGTCCGATGGTAACGGCCAAGCCCGACGGCACGGCCCAGCAGGGACAATCTCCCGAGACCTACTTGGGTACATCGCGGGCCGCAGGCTATGCCGGTACCCCAGATCTGCACCCCCAAAGCTTCGAATACAGCCACCCCGAAGACCTGGCCTCGAACCAGTGGAGCCTCAGCGGGCAGTGGCAGGTTGACGAGGAGTCGATCACCGCGCTGTCCGACGGGGCCAGCCTTCGCTATCGCTTCGACGGCCGCGAGCTGTACCTAGTCATGGGCGGTCCGGAGGGGGCTCAGGTGCAGGTCAAGGTCAACGGAGAGGCGATGAACCTTGGCCCCGATGCGGAAGGCGGGACCGCAAGCGCCAGCGAGAATCGCCTCTATCGTCTGGTGAAGCTACCGGAGTTCGCCAAGGGAACCCTCGTGGAGCTGACGTTCAGCAAAGGTGTGCGGGCCAATGCCTTCACATTCGGAGGATGAGTACGCTGTCCCGGTGGCGCACGTCTTGGTAGTTGACGACGACGACACCGTGAGGGGGGTCGTCGCCGACTACCTGCGAGCGGCCGGGCACGAGGTCACTGAACGAGCCGATGGGGTCGACGCCATGACGGCGACTGCTTCGGGAGCGTTCGATCTGATCGTCCTCGACCTGATGCTCCCCGGTATCGATGGGCTCGAGGTGTTCAGACGGTTGCGGCAAGGCGGTGACAAAACCCCGGTGATCATGCTTACGGCCAAAGCCTCCGAGGCCGACCGGGTGCTTGGGCTGGAGTTGGGCGCCGACGACTACCTGACCAAGCCTTTCAGCGCCCGCGAGCTCGTGCTCCGCGCCCAGTCGATTCTGAGACGCCAGGCACCGCCCGAGCAGGAGCGCCAGATCGTCGAAGACGGCGACCTTCGCCTTGACCTGACCGCACGTAAGGCCACTCGAGGCGGCCGCGCGCTCGAGCTGACGCTGCGCGAATATGACCTGCTCGCCCACCTGGTGACGAACCCTGACAAGGTCCTTTCCCGTGAGGATCTGATGGGGGCGGTCTGGGGCTGGGAATACGGTGACCCGTCGACGGTGACCGTCCACGTCAGACGCCTGCGGGGAAAAGTGGAGGACGATCCGTCGCAGCCGAGGCGTCTGGTCACCGTCTGGGGCCGGGGCTACCGCTGGGAGCGAACGACATGACGATGGACCTCCTCCTGGCAGTAGCCGCTGCCCTGGGAGCTGCCCTGATCGGGGCGGCCATCACGCTTCGCCTAGCGCGGACCTCGATGCGCTGGGCCGCGATCCTGAGCCCCGTGGTGGTCGTGGCAGCTATCGGCGCCGGCCTGTTCGCCGGCGTCGAGCGCATGCTGATCGGCGGCGCGGAGACGGTGCTGCTGGTCATGGCGGTAGTGGCGCCGGTTGCGCTCGCCGTAGGCATTGTCGTTGCCGCCCGAAGCCACCACATTACGACGGAAACCACCGCGGCCCTGGCCGCCGAACGGCGACGGCTGGAGGTGGAGCAGGGGCGCCGGGAACTCATCACCTGGCTCTCCCACGATCTGCGCACCCCGCTGGCCGGGATCCGAGCGATGGGGGAGGCTTTGAGCGACGGCGTCGCCTCCGACCCGGATCATTATCACAAGGCAATCGTCGCCGAGGCCGACCGCACTAGCGCGATGGTCAGCGATCTCATGGCATTGGCCGGACTCGCGTCCGGTCGCGATGAGGCCGCCACCGAGCCGGTGAGTGTAGGGGATCTGGCCTCTGACTTGATAGGCCAGCTGCAGCCGCTGGCCGAGGCCGCTGAACTGCGGCTGGTGGGGGAGCCGGCAGCAGGGCGAACCGAGGTGGACGGCGACGCCGGCCTCATCGCCCGTGCGCTGCAGAACCTGATCGGGAACGCCATCAAGTACAGCCAGGCGGGCAGCCTCGTGCGCGTTCGTGTCGAGTCGGTGGATCACCAGGTGCGAGTCCTGGTGACCGACGGCTGTGGCGGCCTGAGCGGCGAGGAACGCGCCCACATGTTCGACGCCGGCTGGCGCAAAGACAAGGCCCGTACCCCACGACCCGGCTCCGGGTCCGGGCTCGGTCTGCCCATCGTGAGAGCCGTTGCCGAGGCGCATGGCGGCACGGTCACCGCGACCGACAGCCCGGGCGGGTGCACCATCGCCCTCACGTTTCCTGGACGGAATCCATCCCAGGACTAGCGCTCGACCCCTCGGACGGAGGAAGATTAGGGGGCAGTACTTCTACGAGCCGAAAGGCCCAAATGTCCATCCAATCGCCATATCCCACGCCCCAGCCACCCCAGGCCAGCAAGCTTCAGGTTCCGCTGGGGCAGCTAGTTGTCCCCCTCGGAGCGCTGATCGGTGGCGTCGGCGCTTTGCTGGTGCTGCTCGGCTCGATCGGCCCGTGGGCTACCGCCTCGGCTCTGGGGTTCTCTCGCAGCGTCAACGGGTTCGATGCAGGCGGCGGAGTCTACACGCTGCTGTCTGCGTTCCTAGCCGGAGCAGTGTTCGTGGCCGGCACTTTCGTCGCAGCCCTAAGACGGCTGGTCTGGTTCCCCCTAGTCGCGGCTGGTATCGGGGGGATCGCCCTCATCGTCGTGATCATTGCGATGGCCAGGGTGGGAGAGTTCGCCGGTCGCAGCAGTGCATTCGGGGTTACCGTCGAGGGTGGCATGGGTTGGGGTTTGATCCTGGCATTCCTGGGGACACTAGCCATCATCGCCGGTGGCGGGCTCGCGTTCCTAGCGCTGCGGGGAGAAACCGGACCTGCACCAACCCCGCAGTACGGCCAGCTGCCACCCCAGCAGCCGCCGCACTACGGCCAGCCGCCGGCACAGCCTCAGCAGTCCTACCAGCCGCAGCAGCAGCAGGCGTCTCCCGCCCCGTACCAGCCGCCGCAGCAGGGTTGGGCGCCGCAGCCACCCGCTGCTCCGGGCCAGCAGTTTCAACGACCTGAGCCGGAGCAGACGCAGTTGCGTCCCCGTGAAGATTCCCGGGGGCCAGAGCACTATGGCCCGCCGCGGCAGTAGCGTTTACCGGCCGTCAGCACTCGACGACGTTGACGGCAAGGCCGCCCGCTGAGGTCTCCTTGTACTTGGAGAGCATGTCGATGCCGGTTTGACGCATCGTCTCGATGACCGCGTCGAAGCTCACTTTGTGCCTGCCGTCGCCCCACATCGCCATCCGCGCCGCATTGATGGCTTTGATGGCGGCGACGGCGTTTCTTTCGATGCAGGGCACCTGTACGAGGCCCGCGACCGGGTCACAGGTGAGCCCCAGGTGATGTTCCATCGCTATCTCGGCAGCGTTCTCGACCTGGTTCGGGGTGCCGCCGACCGCCTGCGTCAACCCCGCCGCCGCCATGGCCGCTGCCGAACCCACCTCGCCCTGGCAGCCGACCTCGGCACCCGCGATGGATGCATTGTTCTTGATCAACGATCCGATGGCGGTGGCGGCCAGCAGGAAGTCGTGGACGGCATGGCGCCGCTGGACCGCTCTCGGATTCGGGTCGGCGGCGTCGATGCGGTACGGCATGAGGCCACGCGCGTCCACTGGGGAGAACACCCCGAACGGGGCCCCGGCCTCGGGGCAGCACGTGATGAGATAGCCGAGGACTCCCGGGATGACGCCGGCCGCACCGTTGGTCGGGGCGGTAACTACTCGGTGCCCGGCGGCGTTCTCCTCGTTGACCGCGAGGGAGTACAGGTTCACCCAATCCATGGCGCGCATCGGGTCGACGGCGGTAGCGGCCCAGAGGCGGGCTGCGGGGTCAGCCGTCAATCGGCCATCGGTGCGTTCGGTGAGCCGCGCGGCCAGAGCCTTCGCGCGGCGCGGCACCCGAAGTACCCCGGGCAAGACGCCGTCGGCGACCAGACCGGCGTCGATGCAGTCGAGCATCGTGTTGGCCACCATGTCGAGATGGGCGTCAAGCTCTTCAGGGCTGTGCCGGGCGAGCTCGTTACGCCTGGTCACTTCGGCGACGCTGAGCTCAGTCGCCCCGCAAGCCGCCATGAGTTCGGCGGCGGTGGTGAACGAGTGAGGCAGGTCGGCGATGATACGACGCGGCGTCGTGAGCGGCTCGACGACCGGGACCAGCGGGTCGTCGTTAACCTGCACATCGACGAACCCGCCGCCGATCGAGTAGTACGTGGTAGCTAGGATGCGGTCGCCGTTGAGTGCGGTCAGCGTCAGGGCGTTGGCGTGATGCGGTAACTGGAGGTCCGGTAGGAAGTAAACGTCGCGCTGGTACTCGAACGGGACTGCCCCGATGCCGGGCACCGTGATCGCCCCTTGCCCATCGATCTCACCCATGATCGACTCGACCGTTCCGATGGCGACGCTCTCGGGCTGATGCCCGGCGAGTCCCAGCAGGACAGCCCGATCCGTGGCGTGACCGCGCCCGGTGGCCCCGAGCGAGCCCATCAGCTCTATCGTCAGGCGATCCGGCGGGAACCCGAGGGCAGGAAGCTGCGCGGCGAAGTGGGCGGCTGCCCGCATCGGGCCGACGGTATGGGAC
>CAMCJC010000175.1 GCA_945875065.1 uncultured Propionibacteriaceae bacterium
TGGCCAACCCCGTCCTGGCCGCCCGCGCCTCCGACATCCGCGACGTCGGCCTCCGCGTCCTCGGCGAGCTAACCGGCAACCATCCCGCCGAGCGCGAGATTCCAGCCGGCTCGGTTCTGATCGCCAAGGATCTGACCGCCTCCGACACCGCCGTGCTGGACAGTGAAAAGGTGGCGGCGATCGTCCTGACCGAGGGCGGCGCGACCTCCCACAGCTCGATCCTTGCCCAATCACTAGGCATTCCAGCGGTCGTAGGGGTCGAGTCCCGCGCCCTTGACCTGTCAGACGGCACCGAGGTCGTCGTCGACGCGACATCTGGCGAGGTCCGAATCAACCTCGACCAGGAGACCCTAGACGGTGTCAAGGAGCAGCTGGCGGCCCAGGCCGAGCGACAGCGCCGCAACCTCGAGGCCGCCGGCGAGCCCGCCGTCACCACCGACGGGCACCGCGTGGAGGTCGTCTGCAACATCGGCAGCCTCGACGACGCCCGCCGCGGCATGGAGCGCGGCGCCGAGGGAGTCGGCCTTCTGAGATCGGAGTTCGTGTTCATGAACCGGGCGACCGCCCCCACCGAGGACGAGCAGGCCGACCTTTACCGGGCCGTCGCTGAGGCCGTCGGTGAGGGGAACCGGCTCATCATCCGCACGCTCGATATCGGCGGGGACAAGCCGCTGCCCTACCTGCCGCTCGCCAAGGAGGACAACCCGTTCCTCGGCCAGCGCGGCATCCGCGTCGGCCTGGAGTACAAGGAGAGCGTTTTGCGCCCGCAGCTCCGCGCGATCCTCAAGGCCGCGAAGGACTCGCCCGCGAGCATCCACGTCATGTTCCCGATGATCGCGACGATCGACGAGTTCCGCGGGGCGAAGGCCATCCTCGAAGAAGAGCGCGCCGCTCTCGATGCGCCCAAGGTCCCCGTCGGCATCATGGTCGAGGTCCCGGCCGTCGCGATGATGGCCGAGCAGTTCGCCCGCGAGGCCGACTTCTTCAGCATCGGCACCAACGACCTGACCCAGTACACGATGGCGATGGACCGCGGCCACCCCAAGCTAGCGCCCCACATCGACGCCCTCAATCCCGGCGTCCTAGCCCTGATCCGCGCCACGGTTCAGGGCGCTCACACCCACGACACCTGGGTCGGCGTCTGCGGCGCCCTCGCCTCCGACCCGCGTGCCATCCCGATCCTGCTCGGGCTAGGCGTAGACGAACTCAGCGCCGTCATCTCGTCGGTCGCCGACGTCAAGGCCGCTGTCCGCGAAGTCGACCGCGCCGCCGCCGAGCAGCTCGCCGACCGCGCCACCTCGGCCGACGATGCCCACGCCGTCCGCGCCCTGATCACCAACGAGTAACGGAAAGTAGGCTCAGCGATGACAACGACGTCCACCGAAGCCGCCCCCCGCAAGGGCATGGGCTTCTTCGCGTTTCTCCAGCAGCTTGGCAAGTCGCTGATGCTGCCGGTGGCGATCCTGCCGGCAGCCGGCATCCTCCTCGGCGTCGGCGGCGCCGTCCTAAGCGGCGCCAAGCAGAACGGCTGGGAGCTGCCCGGCGCGCTCCGCGTCTTCCTCGAGGTCTTGTCGGCCTCCGGAAACCCGATGTTCGCCGCGATGCCGCTGCTGTTCGCCATCGGCGTCGCCCTCGGCATGACCAAGAACGACGGCGTCTCCGCCTTGGCCGCGACCGTCGGCGTCCTCGTCATGACGACGACGATGGGGGTGGTCGGCAAGGAGACCGGCCAGATCATCCCCCTAGACCCGAGCATTCCCGCCAATCAGCAGACCGCCCCATTCTCGTTCCTGGGCATCGAGACGATCTCGACCGGGGTATTCGGCGGCATCATCATGGGCGTGGTAGCCGGCTACCTGTTCAACAAGTTCTACCGGATCCAGCTGCCGCCATACCTCGGATTCTTCGCCGGCAAGCGCTTCGTGCCGATCGTGACGTCGTTCGCGGCCGTATTCATCGGCATCGCGCTCTCGTTCATCTGGCCGCCGATCGGTAACGCGATCAAGGCGTTCGGTGACTGGGCCTCCGGCGCCGCGACCCCCGTCGCCGTGTTCATCTACGGTGCCGTCGAGCGCGGCTTGCTGCCCGTCGGCCTCCACCACATCTGGAACGCGCCGTTCTACTACGAGGTCGGAACTTGCGTCGATCCCGCCACCGGGGCCACTCTCCACGGTTGGACGACCTGCTTCTTCTCGGGGGTCCCGGAGCTGGGCCACCTCGGCGGCGGCTACCTGTTCAAGATGTTCGGCCTGCCCGCGGCGGCCCTCGCGATCTGGCGCACCGCCCGCCCCGAGAACCGCACCGCCATCGGCTCGATCATGGTCTCCGCGGCTTTGACGTCGTTCCTGACCGGCATCACCGAGCCCATCGAGTTCGCGTTCCTGTTCGTAGCGCCGCTACTGTACATCGCGCACGTGTTCATCGCCGGCTCCGCGTTCGCCATCATGGATCTCCTCGGGGGCCGGCTCGGCCACACCTTCTCCCACGGCTTCATCGACTACGTGCTGTTCTATCCGATGGCGAACAAGCCGTGGCTGGTGCTGATCCTCGGACCGATCTATGCCCTGATCTACTACGCCGTCTTCCACTTCCTGATCGTCAAACTCAACCTGCGAACCCCTGGCCGGGAGAAGGAGGAAAAGCCCGCGACCAGCGGCTCGACGACGGCGAGCCTGGCCGATCCACGCGACGACTTCGCCCTGAGGCTGGTCTTGGCGTTCGGCGGCCGCGCCAACATTGAGGCCCTCGACGCTTGCATCACCCGCCTGCGCGTGACCGTCAAGGACAAGGCGATCGTCGACGAGGCGCGCCTGACCGAACTCGGGGCCCACGGCGTCGTCGTGGTCGGCAACAGCATGCAGGCGATCTTCGGGACTCGCTCGGAGAACCTCAAGACCGACATGGAGGACTACCTCGCCAACCGTGCCGGGCCTGAGGCGGACCAGGCGCCGGCGGAAGTCCCGAAGCCGGTAGCGAGTCAGGCGAGCCAGCTCGTCGTCGAGGAGGCGGACGCCAACCGCGCCGACGCCCTGCTCGACGCCCTAGGCGGGCCCGATAACGTGACCGGTCTCGACTGTTTCGCCAAGACCAGGCTGCGGGCCGCCGTCGCGGACCGGTCGAAGGTCGACGAGGACGCCCTCCGCGACGCTGGTGCCGGCGCGATCCTATGGCCCGATGACGAGCACGTCGTCCTGCTCGTTGGGCCGCGGGCCGAGCCTTGCGCCGACGTCCTGACCAGGATCGCCGAGCTGGCCTAGACTTCGACGATCTCCACCTTCGCCTCGTCGAAGTGCCGCTGATAGGGCGCTTCGACGGGGCCGTTGGTGACGACCCGCGCGACCTCGTCCGTCGCGAACAGCTGCACGGCACCCCGGGTGCCGAACTTCGCGGATTCGGTCAGCACCGTCACCTCCCTGGCGCTCGTAGCCAGGAGCCGGACCGCTTCGGCGCGCATGACGTCGCGGGCCGTGAAACCGGTCTCGGCCAGGAAGCCGTCGACGCCGACGAACAGCTTATCGACGAAGAGCTTCTCGGTCATCGCCCGCAGCAGCGGCCCGACGCACACCTGGGATTCGCTCTGGTAGGCACCGCCGAGCAGGATGACGTCGGGGCTAGGGGCCTTGCGAACGAAGCCGGCGATGAAGGCGGAGTTGGTGATGATCGTGACTCCGCGCCGGTTGGTGCACAGCTCCTCGGCGAGTAGCGCGCACGACGACCCCGATTCAATCATCACCGTCTCGCCATCGGCGACGGTGCTGGCGGCGGCCAGCGCGATCTCCCGCTTGACCGGGTAGTTCACCGCGAGCCGGGTGCGCATGTCGTCGCTGGAACCGACGACGGCGAACCCGTGTTCGCGTCGCAGCAGGCCTTGGGCTTCGAGCTCGTTGAGGTCCTTGCGGACTGTGACCTGGGAGACGCCGAAGTCGGCCGCCAGCTGTGCGACCTCGATCCGGCCGACGTCCATCACCGCCTCCAGGAGGAGGTGTTTCCGCTCGCTCTTCGGCGACGCATCAGCGGACATGGACCTCAACTTTCGAATGATGGCGACGGCTCAACCTTAAACCGTGGCTGACCCGAACGGGTCCATTCGCGCCAATTGGGTTTCAGAAGGAGAAGTTTGAGGTTTCACTTGAAACCTATGCCCGTGTCATCTAACCTCGAGGCAAGGGCACCGTGGCTTCCATTGAGAGGGAAACAGCATGTCCGAGACGCAGAACCGCATCCTCGAGTACGTCATGGACAATCAGCGCGCCGACGTGTCCGAGCTTGCCGCGATGCTGGCGGTTTCCCAGGTGACGATCCGCAAGAACCTGGACCGCCTCGAGCGCGACGGCCTCCTGCGTCGCGAACACGGTTACGCCGTCGCGGCGTCCGAGGACAACATGCTCTCGCGTCTCGCGCTGCACCACGACATCAAGCGACGCATCGCCCGTCGCGCTGCGGAGAGCGTCGAGGACGGCGAGACCGTGATGATCGAGTCCGGGTCGTCGTGCGCGCTGCTGGCCCGGACGCTGTTCGAGTCGCAGCGGGGCGTCAGAGTCGTCACCAACTCCGCTTTCATCGCCGACTACACCCGCCGTATTCCCGGCGCTCAGTGCATGCTGCTCGGCGGCAATTACCAGGTCGACTCGCAGGTGTGCGTCGGCCCGCTCGCGGTCGCCGCGGCCGCGAGTTTCTTCGTCGACAAGCTGTTCATCGGCGTCGACGGCTACACCGAAGAGTCCGGGTTCACCGCGAAGAACCTGGAGCGCGCCGAGATGGTGCGTGCCATGGCCCGGCAGGCCGAGAAGGTAGTCGTGGTCACCGAGTCCTTGAAGTTCCCGCGGCTGGGCTCGGTCCGGCTGCTCGAGGCGGCCGAGGTGGACAGTGTCTATACCGACGACCGCTTACCCAAACTGTTTCAAACCCAGCTTTCTTCCAGCGGTGTGACCGTCGTCAAGGTGCCCGCCGACAACCCGAAGTAACCCAAGGAGAGCCATGACCATCATCGCTAAGCCCGAGACCAGCGCCCCCCATTTCGGCACCCTCACCCCGCGCATGGCAGCGTGGCGCGAGGAACTGCTGGAGACCACGCCGTCGGTCTGCGCGGAGCGTGCCGTGCTGACCACCGAGTCGTACCGCGCCCACCAGCACGAGCCGATGGTGCTGCGTCGTGCCCTGATGGTCGACAACGTCCTGCGTCACATGAGCATCTACATCGAGCCCGCGACCCTCATCGCCGGCAACCAGGCCTCAGCCAACCGCGCCGCGCCGATCATGCCGGAGTACGCGATGGACTGGGTGATCGCGGAGCTCGACGAGTTCGACAAGCGGCCCGGGGACCGCTTCACGATCACCGAGGAGGTCAAGCAGCAGCTGCGCGACATCGCGCCGTACTGGGAGAACAACACCCTCAAGGATCGCGGCCTCGCGCTGATGCCGCCGGCCAGCCGGGTCTTCTACGACCTCGGCCTGATCCACCCCGAGGGCAACATCACCAGTGGTGATGCGCACATCGCCGTCGACTACAAGCGCCTCCTGGAAGAGGGGCTCGCCGGGTATTTGAAGCGCACCAAGGAGCACCTCGACGCCCTCGACCTGACCGAGCCCGGTGGGCTGAGGAAGTCGTACTTCTACCGGGCTATCGTCATCACCCTCGAGGCGGTCATCGCGTTCGCGCACCGCTACGCCGACCTCGCATCGGATCTCGCCGGCACGGAAATCGACGAACTGCGTCGCGCCGAGCTGACGAAGATGGCTGAGATTCTGCGCCGCGTCCCCGAGCACCCGGCCCGCACGTTCCATGAGGCCGTGCAGTCGGTGTGGCTGGTGCAGCTGTCGCTGCAGATCGAGTCGAACGGGCACTCCCTGTCCTATGGCCGCTTCGACCAGTACATCAACCCGTTCTACGAGGCCGACCTCGCCGCCGGTCGCATCACCGAGGACGAGGCCGTCGAGCTGTTGACGAACCTGTGGCTGAAGACCATCACCGTCGCGAAGATCCGTGGCTGGTCCCACACCCGCTTCTCCGCCGGCGGCCCGCTCTACCAGAA
>CAMCJC010000176.1 GCA_945875065.1 uncultured Propionibacteriaceae bacterium
GGGCACGTCATGGACCCCGAGCGCGACCAAAATGCCGCCTGCCGTGGCCACCGCCACAACGGCCGTGGCCGGCGAGGCCATCACGAAGGCGACGGCGGTGATCAGCCGGGTCTCCCCGACCCAGCCTAGAAAGAAGTCGTGAAAGTCATGTGCTGCGCGACGGAGCCGGCTGGGTCGATTCTCGCGCCGGGAGAAGGGGCGCACGACGTCCACCCCGTCGACAGCCTCAACCGCGGCGGCCTCCAACTCGCCGACGCCCTGGGCGTACTCGGCCATCCGGGCTCCGGCGCCAGCCATCGCCTTCTGGAACAGCAGGTACGCCACCACCGCCAGCACCAGAACCAGCACAGCCAGCGCGGGAGCCACCACCAGCAGCATCACCAGGGCCACCACCGGGACGACGATCACGGCCGTGATGTCGAGCAGGGCGTGCGCCACCAGGTGGTGCATCGATGAGGTGTCGTCCTGCACGAACTTCTTCACCGAGGCCGCCCCCTGCGAGGTGAACCAGCCGAGGCGAACCCGGGCCAGCCGGTCCACCATCCGCCGGCGCAGCACCAGCAGCAGCTTGTTATCGGCGAGATGGCTGGCTGTCGAGGCGGCCCCGGCCAACAGGGTGCCGATCGCCAGCAAGCCAAGCGCCAGCCAGATCCGCTGCCACTCGCTCGGCTGCCAGCCATCGCGAACCACGGCTCCAGCCAGTAGAGCCAGGCTCAGCAGGGCGCCCACCTGAGCCAGGCTCGCAAGAACCTGCAGGACCACAGCCACCGCCAGATGGCCGCGCACGGGCGCCAACACGGTACGGATGGTTCTCACAACTCTCCTTCCTCGAACTCCTCTGAATGATCGATCCTTCCCCCGGTGAGATGCCGCAGCTGCTCGGCCACAGCCCCCACCTCAGGACGGTCCAGGAAAACGCGCAGGGGCAGATCCACCTGCCACTCCTGGCGCACGCGGTCCACGAACCGCAGGGCCACCAGCGAGTTACCCCCGAGGGCGAAGAAGCTGTCCTCCGCGGTGGTGACGCAGGTTTGGAGCAACTCGCCCCACACTCGCGCAACCCAGTCCCGGGCGGGGTCAAGCCCGATCACCCTGCCGCCATCGCCCCGACCGGCCTCTCGGACGAGCGCGGCCCGGTCCAGCTTGCCGTTTGTGGTGAGCGGGAGTTCGTCGAGAACGACCACCCGGCCGGGGACGCTCTGCCGAGGCAGCCACTGACGGGCCACTTTCAACACCTGTTCGGGATCGGCACCGTCCCCCACGATGAAGCCCTGCACCCTGGCCCGCGCCCCGGAGCCCACCACCACGGCAGCCGCCTGGACCACGGCCGGGTCCCTGAGCAGCGCCGCCTCGACATCGCCCAGCTCAATGCGGTGGCCGGCGACCTTGACCTGGGTGTCACGCCGGCCGAGGAACTCCAAGGTCCCATCGGGCCAGTAGCGTCCCATGTCACCGGTCCGGTACCAGCGCAGTCCTTCATGTTCGACGAACCGTTCTTCGGTGAGCGTCTCGTCCCCGCAGTAGCCCCGGGCGAGCCCGTTCCCACCGATCCACAGCTCTCCGACCACCTGGTCGGGACGGTCGCGGCCAAGGGAGTCGACGACGCGGAACCGCTGGTTCGCCAGCGGCCTGCCATAGGGGACCGACACCCAGCCCGCAGGGACGTGGTCGACCTCTTGCAGGTTGGACCAGATCGATGCCTCGGTGGCCCCACCGAGCGCCTTCAATCGTGCTGTGGGAGCCGCAGAACGCAGCCGCTCGCACAGGTCGAGCCCGACCCAGTCACCGGAGACCAGCGCGAGCCTCAACGATTCCAACGCCCCGGGTTTACTCTCAGATGCCAGCAGCAGCATGTCGAGCAGCATCGGAACGGTATTCCACAGGGTGATTCCAGCCTCGTGGACCAGTTCAGCCCATCGCTCGGCATCGCGCCGTTCGTCCTCGGCGACCAGGACTAGCCGACCGCCGGCCCCGAGGACGCCGAAGATATCCCACACCGACAGGTCGAAGTCGAGCGCGGCTAGGGCCAGCACCGCGTCGTCGGAGCACACCTGGAACCGGTCCACCACCTCGGCGATGGTGTTCCAGGCCGCCTCGTGGGTGATCTGGACGCCCTTCGGATCACCCGTGGTGCCCGAGGTGAAGATCAGGTATGCCAGCTCACCCGGGTCGACGCTTTCAGGCAGCTTCGATGCCTCGCTGCCCGCACCCCTAAACGGTTCCAGGTCTTCGATCGTGAATCGGGTGCCGGCCGTCCGCTCGATCTGCTCCCGTCGCGCCAAGGGCAGATCCAGGCCGAGGGGCACATAGGCGGCGCCGGCCAGCAGCACCGCGAGCACCGCGGTGATCTGATCCGGCCCTTTGGGCAAACGGATGCCGATCCGGTCCCCGACCCGCACTCCCTCGGCGACGAGTCCGGCGGCCACCGCACGCGCGTCCCGGAGCAGTTCCCCACGAGAGAGCCCCCGCCGGGTACCGCCCTGCCACCAGCTCAACGCCTCGGGTTCAGGATCACGGGCCGCCCGCTCGACGAATGCCTGGTGCAGCAGCTGCGGCTGGATCGGCCGATCCGTGCGGTTGACCTCCGTGCGGGTCTGTTCCTGGGCCGCGGGCAGACTGGACAGCACCTGTTCCGCCGCCTCGGGGCCGCCTGTGACGAGGGCCGCCACGGCCGTCGTGTAGCACTCGAACATGGCGTCCACCACGCCGGGGGCGAAGGCCCCACGAACGCTGTCCCAGGTGATCAGCAGCCCGCTCGGCGACTCGGTGACCTGGTTGTCCAGGCTCACCTGCGGAGACTGCGAGATGCCGAAGACTCGCCGCGGGAAGTCGCCGGTGGTTTCCATCGACACCTCTGAGGCGGTGCCGACCCCCAGCCCGGAGGTGAACACCACCGGGACCGCCTCCAAGCGACCGTTGATTCGGCTCAGCTCCCGCAGCAGCCACGACGAGGAGACCTCACGGTGGTCGAGGTCATCCGCCATCCGTTGCTGCAAGCCGGCGGCCGCGGCCAGCCAGCCCTCGATGTGGTGGCGATGATCCGCCAGGGAGATCGTGGTGAAGTCCCCCAGCACTCGATAGATATCCGGGTGCACCTCGCGCCGGTTGAACATCGTCAGCGTGACCGTCAAGTCCGGCTCGTCGCTCCACCGGCCGAGCACCTCGGCGTACAGGGTGAGCAGGAGAGTCGACGGGGTCAGCCGCAGATCTCGCGCCCAGGCCCGCAGTTTGCCCCACCGCTCGGCCTCAAGTAGCCACTCTCGCCGTTCGAAGCGGATCTCGTGCAGCTCAGCGAGCGGCTTCGCCAGTGGCAACGCCGGTCCTGGTGGGAGGTCGGCCAGTCTGTCCCGCCAGTACGCCTCGTCGCGGCGCTGACGCTCGGGGTTTGGTTCTAGCTGCTGCTGGTAGTCACGGAATGACAGCTCGATCGGCGTCATCACCAACTCCGGATCCGCGTAGAGGCGATCCAGCTCGGTGAACAGCGTCATGATCGACAGGGCGTCGAACAGGATGTAGTCCAGACCGACCAGCAACCTCTGCCCGCCCGGGTGTTCCACCACACGAAGGTCCCACAGCGGCCACGAAGTGAGTTCGGTGATTCTGTGTGAATACTGTTCGCGCAGCTCTAGCAGCTCGGCTTCGGACTCCACTCGTTGGACGGGAAGCGACCATTCAGGGGCCTGCTCAAGGATGCGGATCAGTCCGTCCTCGTTGAACGTGGTGCGAAGCATTTCGTGCCGCTCGACCAGCCGCAGCCAGCAGCGCTCCAGGCGGGCCGCATCGAGCGGACCGTCGAACTCGGCATACTGCCAGGTGCCCACCCCGCCCAGCGGTAGCCGAGGATCCCTCCCGACCCGGTAGGCCTCCTGAATGTCGGTCCCGCGGAACGGCCGAGACCGCTCCGCCGGCCGCGGCCGCACCTGAGGCTGGGCAGCCATACCGTCGCCGGGGGCCAAGTCGAGGCCAGCGGCATAGGCGGCCAGGTCCCCCGCCCCCAGCAACCCAGCGACGGAAGCTCCGTCGACGCCCTCCCGGCGCAGAGCGGCCACCACGCGGGTGGCGAGCAGGGAGTCGCCGCCGATACCGAAGAAGGTGTCGGCGCAGGTGATCGGACGCTGCGGTTCAACCAGCTCGGCCCACAGCCGTGCCACCAGCCTCTCGGCCGGGGTCTCGGGCTGACGGCCCTCCTGCTGCGATTTTGTCATGGCGGCGAGCTCCAGCACCCGGTCGCGCACCACCTTGCCGTTGCTCGACAACGGGATCTCGGCGACCGGCACCACGCGGGTGCAGATCATGTGCGGGGGGAGCCGGTCGGCCTGCACCCGCCGCAGTTCCTCCGCCGACGGTGGCTGCCCCGGGTCGGCCACCGCAACCACCGCGCACAGCGAACCACTGCCCGAGTCGACAACTACCGCGGCGTCGCGTACCTCAGGATGGGCTTTCAGCGCCGCCTCGACCTCGCCCGGTTCCACGCGGAATCCGTTCAGCTGAACCTGGCGGTCGCGCCGGCCCAGAAACTCCAGCACCCCATCGGGACGGTAGCGGGCCAGATCCCCGGTGCGATACCAGCGTTCGCCCGCCTGCATGACGAAACGGTCCTCGGTCGCCTCGGCCGCGACTCGATACCCCTCGGCCAGGCTTGCCCCGCCCATCCACAGCTCACCGGCGACCTGGTCGGGGCAGTCCCGCCCCCGGTCGTTGACGACTCGGCACCGGACGTTGTCCAGCGGCGTGCCCCACGGGACCCCTCGGGAGAGATCGGTGTCGGCGTCCACCTCCTGCCAGGTGGAGTGGATCGCCGCCTCGGTCATGCCTCCCAGGGCCACGAAACGGCATCCCGGGGCCGTCCGCTCCCGCAATTGTTCCGGCAGGTCGACCGGCACCAGGTCACCCCCGAGCAGGACCGCGCGCAGCCCCAACGTCTCGCCGGAGGGCACCGATTGCAGGAGCATGGCCAGCAGCGCGGGCACGCTGTTCCACACGGTGACCCCGTGCTCGTCGACCAGCCTCCGCCAGGTGAAGGCGTCCCGACGCTGCTCCTCTCCGACCGTGACTACCCTGCCGCCCACGCTCAGCGGCGCGAAGAGGTCGAACACCGACAGGTCGAACTCGAGGGCTGAGAGCGCCAAGGTCGCGTCTTCCTCCCCCATGTCTAGGCGAGCGATCAACGACTCGATGGTGTTGACCGCCGCCCGGTGCGAGACCTCGACCCCCTTCGGTTCACCGGTCGAACCGGAGGTGAACAGCACGTACGCCACCGCCCGCGGATCGGTGTCCACCGGGTCGGCCCCCGGGTGGGCGTACGCCGCCGTCAAATCGTCCTCGCGCAGGTGGACGCTGGGCTGTCCGATCCGGATGATCCGCTCGACGCGATGCGGCGGCTGGTCCACCGAGATCGGCAGGTACGCGCACCCCAGGGCCAGGACACCGAGCACCACCGCCGCCTGATCCGGCCCCTTCGGCAGGGTCACGGCGACCGTGTCACCAGGCACGGCTCCCTGCGACCGGAGCCAGCCCGCGACGCTGCGGGCCCGTCCGGCGAGTTCGCCGTAGGACAGGCTGCGGTCGCCGACCAGCGCCCAGCGTTCGGGGTCGGCGGCCGCTCGCGCGAAGAACGGGCCGTGCAGGGTATGCGCGGGCAGTTCCACGGCGGTGTCGTTGACCCGCTCACGGGTCTGCCGCTGTGCCACGGGAAGGGCCACGTCCACGGGTCGGCCCAAGCTGGCCGGATCGTCGATCAGCCCCTCCACGATGTTTCGGTACGCCTCGAAAGCCGCATCGGCCACACCCTCAGCGAGGATGTCGTCGCGGACGTCCCAGTTCAGCAGCACCCCGCCGTCGAGCTCGGTCACCTGGGCGTCCAGCCATACCTGCGGCCCCTGGGACATGATCCACACGGGCCGGCCGAACGCATCCTGGACCGCCGCGGAGTAGACATCGCCCAGACCGAGCGCGCTGGTGTACACCACCGAGGCCAACGTAGTCGTCTCGGCCCGGCGACCCAG
>CAMCJC010000177.1 GCA_945875065.1 uncultured Propionibacteriaceae bacterium
CTGTCGAACTTGGCGAACTCCGACCTCACCCAGGTCGCGGTGCTCACGCAGTACAAGTCGCACTCGCTCGACCGGCACATCTCGATGACCTGGCGTTTCTCGACCCTGCTGGGGGCGTACGTGACGCCGGTGCCAGCCCAGCAGCGCCTTGGTCCGCGCTGGTACCAGGGATCTGCCGATGCGATCTTCCAGTCGCTGAACCTGATCCGCGACGCCGACCCCGACTATGTCGTCGTGTTCGGCGCGGACAACATCTACCGGATGGACATTGAGGCCATGGTCGACGCCCACATCGATTCCGGCCTGGGATGCACCGTCGCGGGGATTCGAGTGCCGCGCAAGGATGCGTCGGCCTTCGGCATCATCGACGCCGCCGAGGATCACCGCATCAAGAACTTCCTGGAGAAGCCGGCCGACCCGCCCGGCCTGCCAGACTCGCCGGACGAATCGTTCGCGTCGATGGGTAACTACGTGTTCAACCGGCACGCGCTCGTAGAGGCGCTCCGTGCCGACGCCGAGAACCCGACCGCCAAGCACGACATGGGCGGCGACATCGTGCCGTGGTTCACGGCGCAGGGACAGGCCCAGGTCTACGATTTCCGCGATAACGTGGTGCCCGGCGCCACCGACAAGGATCGTAACTACTGGCGCGACGTGGGCACGATCGATGCTTACCACGAGGCCCACATGGACTTGGTATCCATCGACCCGGAGTTCAACCTGTACAACTCTGAGTGGCCGATCCTGACCAACCAGGCGCAAGGACCGGGCGCGAAGTTCGTGATTCGAGGCAAGGCCGAGGACTCGATCGTGAACCCAGGCTGCATCATCTCCGGCGGTGAGGTGGACCGCACGGTTCTGGGCCCCAACGTGCGAGTCGATAAGTGGTCGCAGGTCTCCGACTCCGTGCTGATGCACGGCGTACAGGTCGGCCGCGACGCTGTGGTGCGGCGCGCAATCCTCGACAAGCACGTGGTGGTCCCCGACGGTGCGCAGATTGGTGTCGACCACGAGCACGATCGCGCCCGAGGATTCCACGTCTCGGCCGGCGGCGTTGTCGTCGTTGGCAAGGACCAAGTGGTCTTCAAGGACTGACGCCATAACACCTTGAGGGCCCCGCCCGACCGGGCGGGGCCCTCAAGGTTGCTGAGGATCGTGTTAGTAGTCCTTGACAGCCATTAGGAGACCGTTGCCAATGGGCAGCAGGGCCGTGGTGTAACAGTCAGCGGCCTGGATCGCGTCGAGCGCCTCCCGGATGATAATCGTCTCGTCGTCCTCGCGATCGAGGTCAGGTACGGAGTTGTACCAGAGGACGTCGTGGACGAGTAGAGTGCCACCTGGGCGCAGGAGCCGGCCGGCGATCGCGACGTATTCGACGTACTCGAGCTTGTCACCGTTGATGAAAACGAGGTCGTAGGCGGCATCGCGAAGCTTTGGCAGCACATCGAGAGGGCTGCCGGCGATCAGGCGGCACCGCGATGATGGGATGCCGGAGCGCTTCAGGAAATCGCGCGCCGGAATCTGGCTCTCGGCCTCAGGATCGATGCTGGTGAGCACGCCATCCGGGGCCATCCCGGCAAGCAGGGGGAGGGCCGAGGTGCCGTAATTCGTTCCGATCTCGACGACCGTCCGGGCGCCCGACGACTTCGCCAATGCGGTGAGGGCGGCGGAGACCCCGGCACTGATGGGGCGGATACCCGCTAGAACGGCCTCGTCGCGCGCCGATGACAGCACTTCATCGATCGGCGTCAGGTCCTCGGCGAACGCCCAGGACTGCTCCGTCGGGGGCTGCAGGGTGGGTTCTGCTTCGTGCTTCACGCTCCAACTCTAGCGAGTTGAAGCCGTCGCGCAGGGAAACCTCTATCCTGACACCCATGAGTCTTGCGCCTAACGAGAGTTCGGCTCTAAGGCCGTTGTGTTGGTGGGGGACACACCCGACTGGTCGTCACTGAGGAGGACTGAAACTATGACCAACGCCGAGCCGATCTTCGGCCGTCTGTTGACAGCCATGATCACACCGTTCAAGGCCGATGGCGCGATCGACCACGCGGAGGCGGCCAAGCTCGCGAAACACCTGGTTGACGAGCTGGGGCACGACGGACTGGTGATCAACGGCACCACGGGGGAGGCTCCGACCACCAGCGATGAGGAAAAGCGCGACCTGGTGGCGGCGGTCGTCGAGGCGGTCGGTGACCGGGCGAGCATCGTCGCCGGGGTTGGCACATTCGACACGCGCCACACGATTCACCTCGCGGAGCAGGCGGCCGCGGCCGGTGCCGACGGTCTCCTTGTGGTGACGCCCTACTACTCGCGCCCTCCGGTCGACGCATGGGAGGCGCACTTCACGGCCGTCGCGGACGCCACCGACCTGCCGCTGATGCTTTACGACATCCCGCATCGTGCCGGCATCCCGATCCCGGAGGAGTCACTCATCCGCCTGGCTGATCATCCGCGAATCGCGGCCGTGAAGGATGCGAAGGGGGACATCTCATCGACGTCCGTGGTTCTGGCGCGCTCCACCCTGACCTACTACGCGGGCGACGACGCGTACCTGCTGCCGCTGCTGGCTGTGGGCGGCGTCGGTGTCGTTGGCACGTCCACGCACTTCACCGGGGGCCTGACCCGTCAGATCATCGACCACTTCGTCGCCGGGGATGTCGAGGCCGCCCGCCAGGCCAACGCTCAAGCCCTGCCGGTGTTCCGAGGCGTTTTCGCGACCCAGGGCACGATGATGGTTAAGGCGGCGCTGAACCGGCGTGGTTTCAGCGTCGGTGCGTGCCGTCCGCCCATGGGGACGGTCCCCGAAGAGATTCTGGAACGGTTCCTGAAGATCCTGGAGCAGTGTCTTTAGGGAACTTCTCGCGGACCCCGAGCGTTGAGGTTTATGAGGGTGCACAGGTTCCTCACAGGTTGAGGTGCCAGGATGCCGGACATGGAGGTAGTAAGCGTGAAGCACGAGTGGGTTGCTCCGACGTGGGCCGAACTCGTCGCTGAGCACTCCGAGCGTGTCTACAGGCTCGCGTACCGGCTGACCGGTAACCGCCAGGACGCGGAGGACTTGACTCAGGACGTGTTCGTGCGCGTCTTCAAGTCGATTCACAACTTCCAACCGGGCACCATCGAGGGGTGGCTGCACCGCATCACCACCAACCTGTTTCTTGACGGCGCGCGACGTCGGCAGCGGGTCCGGATCGACGCCGTTGACACGGCGTCCGACCACATGTGGGGACAGGCCTCCAGCCCCGAGCAGTTGCATTCTGACGGTGCGCTAGACGGCGACGTCGCATCCGCTCTGGCAGCCCTCAAGCCAGAGCAGCGCGTCGCCGTCGTGCTGTGCGATATCGAAGGGCTCAGCTATGAGGAGATCGCGCGAGTCCTAGACATCAAGGTTGGAACGGTGCGCAGCCGCCTCGCCCGCGGCCGCGCCCAGCTACGCGATGCCCTATCCCACCGCGCCCCCAACGACGACCACGCCAGGTATCTCGGGGTCTAGGTGTTCAACCACGGCTGTCGACGCTTTGAGGACGATCTTTCGGGGTACGTCAGCGGGACGCTGCCCGAGGACAGGCTGCTGGCGGTCGCGGCGCACGTCAAGGAGTGCCCACAGTGCCAACAGGCCGCCGACGACATCGCGGCGCTCAGGGCCCGCCTAAGCACCGTTGCCAGCTGCCCAGCAGCCTCGTCGTCGTTGGCCAGCCGCCTGCAAGGGATCGCCGGTGGCGACTGCGACCAGCCGCTGTATCTGACTTCGCGGGGGCGCGCTCCGCTGACCCGAAGGCAGCGGGTCGGGCGACGCTTGACGCAAGGTGGCGTCGCAACCATGGTGGTCCTGGTCACCCTGGTAAGTGTCACCCTCGCTCTCGGACGTGAGCCTGCGGCCGTCGCCGACCCGGTGCGCACGGCTCGGGAGGAGCACTTCCTGACCGTCATGTCGCTGAGCGTGGACGAGGGCGTCGGGGCTGCGATGTGGGCTCGGGAGCGCGGAGCTTCTGTACAGACCGTAAGCAACATCTCCGCCCGGGATAAAGACGACAGCGGCGCCGTAGCGATCACCGCTGACGAGGCCAGCGGCCTGCTTGAGAACCAGAACAGCAACGTCACGTATTCGGGTACGCAACGCGTGTGGGTCGACGACGAGAAGGGGTCGTACACCGCGAGCGACGTGCGCATCGACGAAGCCGCCGGGGTCGGTGCGAGTGTGACCGCCCTCGACGCCGAAGGCAAGCCGTTCAGGTCATGGCGGGTCGGCAACTCCAATTGCTGCTCGACGGGCCTGGACCGAGCGTGGTCGTTCTTCACCTACGAGGACACCCCAGTCGTCGCGGGCCGCTTCGCCAAGGTACTCGAGGCCCGGGACGGTACGAGCCCTGTCGCCAGATGGTGGGTCGACCGCGTTACCGGCGTGCTGTTATGGTCCGAACGCTACAACTCCTCAGGCAAGCCGACCCTGATCGCTGGGTTCATCGAGTTGGAGTTTGGGACGGCAACGGTTGACGCGAACGCCGAGGAGATTCCCCAACTGAAGAACGCGAGCTTCGCTAACAGCTCCGGGTGGTGCCGGGGCCTGGCGTCGTGTCCCCTAGAACTGGCCGGGTTACCGCTGGTTGCGTACGCGTCGTCGGCTGACGGCGAGGAGCCCTGGCAGCGTCTTGTCTACTCCGACGGCGTTAGGGCGATCAGCGTCTCCTGGGACCGCGGCGTCCTTGCCTCGGGTCGGATTGACGACGACTCCAGCGGACAGCCGCACGTCGCGGTATGGCAGGTCGGCGACGGTGTCGTCTCTGTGGTCACCACGGGCTCTCGGGAGTTGACGCGACAGGCCTGCAATGAGCTGCCCGGGGAACAGCCCAACGAGTTCACTCTGGCGCAGCGGCTCGACAGCGGGTGGCGGCGCTTGTTGGGTGACGGCTGATCCGCGATAGCCTGAATGCATGTTTGGCATTGATGCTGCCGAACTCGTCCTCATCCTCGTGCTCGGTGTGGTCATGTTCGGTCCAGAGAAGCTCCCGGAGCTGTCCCGCAAGGCGGCGCGGGTGTTCGTGGCCGTCCGCGACATTGCAAACAACGCCCAGAATCAGCTGCGCAGTGAGCTCGGACCCGAATACTCCGATCTGAAGCTTCAGGACCTGAACCCTAAGGCGTTCGTCGCCAAGCAGTTCCGCGAGGAGATCGCGGCCATCGACGAAGCTCGGCGTGACTTCTCCCAGGCTGGACAGTCGATCAAGGACAGCACCCAGGGAGCCGCTGAAGCCGCGAAGGACGCGGTGGCTACCGCCCCGGCGGAACTGCCAGCCCCGCCGAAGTCGGCGCCCTTCGATACCGAGGCGACCTAAGCCAAAGTGACCGGCAGGCGCTTGCCGACCAGGTCGCGGCCCTTGGCCGCCAGATCCGAGGCCAGCTTGCTCAGGGCCTGCGCCGCCGGATGCTCCGGGGCGCTGACGACTATTGGTTCGCCGCGATCCCCTCCGGACAGCAAGGCCTCGTCGAACGGCACCTGCCCCAGGAGCGGAACGGAGTATCCGACGCGTTCGCTGAGCGCCTCGGCGACGAGGATGCCGCCGCCGGTGCCGAAGAGTTCGATGTTGTACTGCTTGCCGGTGTCCGGAGCCGTGAACTCTAGCCAACTCATGTTCTCGACGACGCCGATCACGCGTTGCTCCAGGATGTGCGCCATCGTCCCGGCGCGTTCGGCCACCTCGGATGCGGCGAGCTGCGGGGTGGTGACCACCAGGACGTCAGAGTTCGGGATCTTCTGCCCCAGGCTCATCGCAACATCGCCGGTGCCGGGCGGCAGGTCGAGCAGCAGGAAGTCGAGGTCACCCCAATACACATCGGCTAGCAGCTGTGTCAGAGCGCGATCCAGGATGGGGCCACGCCACGCGACGACCTGGTCGCGGGATGGCTTCAGCATGCCGACGGAGATCACCTTGATCCCCGCGACCGCCGGGACCGGCA
>CAMCJC010000178.1 GCA_945875065.1 uncultured Propionibacteriaceae bacterium
TTTCATCTCGAAGGATGGCGGCGGCGACGTCTACGTCCGTTCCAACGTCCTGCTCGACGGCGTGACCTCGCTTCGGGCCGGTCAGCGGGTCGAGTTCGGCGTGATGCAGGGCCGCCGCGGCGAGCAGGCCCTGTCGGTGCGGGTGCTGGAGGTCCCGCCGTCGCTATCGAAAGCCACCCGGAAGAAGCCGCAGGAGATGGCCGTCATCGTCGAGGACCTCATCAAACTTCTCGACGGCCTCGGCAACGGCTACCGCCGCGGCCGCTACCCCGACGAGCGCCACGGCACGAAGGTTGCCGCCGTGCTGCGCCGAGTCGCCGACGAATTGGAGCTGTGATGATGGCCGCACCCAAGCTTGACGCGGTGGCTGCGGCCGCCGTCGAACTCGCCAAGTTAGCTGCGATCGAGACCGGCGGCGAGGCCGCCGTTGGCGAGCATCTCGGGGCTGTCGCGGAGGGCGACCGGCTGGTCACCCATTGCTTCGCCTGCCTGCTGGCCGGCTACGCGGACTGGCGCTGGTGCGTCACCCTCGTGCGCGCCGCCCGAGCCAATGCCGCGACCGTCAACGAGGTGGTCCTGCTGCCCGGCGACGGGGCCCTGCTAGCGCCCACGTGGGCTCCCTGGGAGGACCGTATCCAGGCCGGGGACATCGCGCCCGGCATGCTCATGGCCACCCCCGATAACGACCCGCGCCTTGAACCCGGGTTCGCCGCCACCGATCTGCCAGCCGACGCCGACCCCGTCGAATGGACGCAACTGCGCACCACCGTCGCCGAGCTAGGCTTGGGGCGCGAGCGCGTCCTGTCCGCCGCCGGCCGCGACCTGGCGGCGGAGCGATGGCTCGCTGGCGAGCCTGGCGCCGACAACGAGGCCAGCCGTCTCGCGCCGGCAGGCTGCGGAACCTGCGGGTATTTCGTGCCGCTGCGCGGATCGCTTGGCACGCTGTTCGGTGCCTGCACCAATGAGTACTCACCGTCCGATGCGCACGTGGTCAGCCTCGACCATGGCTGCGGCGGGCACTCCGACGTCGTCGCCGCTGAGCGAGCCCGGGAACTTCCGGAACCGGTGTTCGACACCATCGGGATCGACGAGCAGCTGTTCGACTAACGACGTTCGGCCAAGGTTCCAGCGGCTGCGCTAACACGCGGATTCCCCGGGTCTACAATCCGGTGCCGTGGTCATGAAATCCCCAAAAGCTGCGCGCCCCGAAAAGGTCCCCACCCCTTCTGACACCTCGCTCCTCGAACGCCACTTCGGCATCGCCAGGCGGGGCTCGACGGTCGCCCGAGAGACTCGCGGCGGTCTCGTCACGTTCTTCGCGATGGCCTACATCATCGCCCTCAACCCGCTGATCATCGGCACCGCCGTCGACAAGAATGGCTTGCTGATCTCCGGCGCCCCGAAGTTCCTGGACGCAGAGCAGGCCGTGGTTGATAGTGCCGCGGTGGGCGCGTCGATTGGCATGGTCGCGGCGGCGACCGCCCTGATCGCCGGCATCATGACCATCTTGATGGGAGTGGTCGGTCGGTTCCCGCTCGGCATCGCGACGGGCCTTGGCCTTAACGCGCTCGTCGCCTACACGATCGCGCCGCGCATGACCTGGCCCCAGGCGATGGGCCTGGTGGTCTGGGAGGGCATCATCATCGCGGTCCTGGTGCTGACCGGGTTCCGGACGGCTGTGTTCAAGGCCGTCCCGAAGACGCTGCGCACCGCCATCTCAGTCGGTATCGGATTGTTCATCGCATTCGTCGGTCTCATCAACGCCGGCGTAGTCCGCAAGCCCGCCGGGGCACCACCTGTCGAACTTGGCATCGGCGGTTCGCTGACCGGTTGGCCGATCGCGGTGTTCGTCGTTGGCTTCTTCCTGCTGATCGCTTTGCATGTGCTGAAGGTCAAGGGCGCGATGCTGATCTCTATCGTCGCTTCGACCGTGCTGGCGATGATCGTCGAGGCGGCGCTGAAACTCGGCGCGCACGTCGGCTCCGAGAACCCGACCGGCTGGGCCCTAAACGTGCCGTCGCTGGCGAACTTCACCCTGCCGGATCTCGGTCTGCTGTTCCGCGTCGACATGGTCGGCGGCTTCTTCGTCGACGGGAAGTTCTCGTTCCCGACGTTCCTGGCGTTGTTGGTGCTGGTGTTCTCGCTGCTGCTCGCGGACTTCTTCGACACGATGGGCACCGTTGTCGCGGTCGGCACCGAGGGCCAGCTTCTCGACGACGAGGGCATGCCGGAGCACGTGACGAGCATCCTGCTGGTCGACTCCCTCAGCGCCGCCGCCGGTGGTCTCGGGTCGGTGTCGTCGAACACCTGCTACGTGGAGTCCACGGCGGGCGTCGGCGACGGCGCGCGCACCGGCTTGGCCTCCGTGGTCACCGGCCTGGCTTTCCTAGCCGCCGTGTTCCTCGCCCCGATCGTCAACATCGTCCCCTCCGAGGCGGCCGCGCCCGTGCTGGTGTTCGTCGGCTTTCTCATGATCGCGCAGGTCGTGGACGTGGACTGGAGCGACCCGGAGGTCGGCATCCCCGCCTTCCTGACCATCATCTTGATGCCGTTCTCTTATTCGATCACCGTCGGCATCGGCATCGGGTTCCTCAGCCACGTGTTCATCAAGATGATTCGCGGCCACGCCCGCCGGGTCCACTCGCTGATGTACCTGGTGGCGTTGCTGTTCGTCATCTACTTCCTGCAGGGCCCGCTGCTGCAACTCTTCGGCTGACAGGATCGCCCCGGGATGGAAGGTACCCGCCCCGGGGCGCCCACTACGCTGGGGCCATGTTTGAGAAGGTCCTGGTAGCCAACCGCGGCGAGATCGCCATCCGGGCGTTTCGCGCTATCTACGAGCTGGACGCCACGACGGTGGCGGTCTTTCCCTACGAGGATCGTAACGCCGACCACCGCGTCAAGGCCCACGAGTCCTACCTGATCGGCGAAGAGGGGCACCCGGTCCGTGCATATCTCGACATCGACGAGATCATCCGCGTCGCGAATGAGTCCGGCTCCGATGCCGTCTATCCGGGCTATGGGTTCCTCTCAGAGAACCCCGATTTGGCGGCCGCATGCGCCGCGAACGGCATCACGTTCGTCGGTCCGTCCGCCGAGGTGCTGGAGCTGGCGGGCAACAAAGTTCGTGCCATCGAGCAGGCCCGTAAGGCGGGCGTCCCGACGCTGAAGTCGACGCCGCCGTCGACGAATGCTGCCGAGCTCCAGGCCGGTGCGCAGGAGATCGGCTTTCCGGTGTTCATCAAGGCCGTGGCAGGCGGTGGTGGTCGGGGCATGCGTCGCGTCGACGATCCGGCGAAGTTCCCCGACGAGCTCGGTGCCGCGATGCGCGAGGCCGCCGGCGCGTTCGGCGATCCGACGGTGTTTATCGAGCAGGCCGTTGCGGCCCCCCGCCACATCGAAGTCCAGATCCTCGCCGATACCCAGGGCAACATCGTCCATCTGTTCGAGCGGGACTGCTCGATCCAGCGGCGCCACCAGAAGGTCGTGGAGATCGCCCCCGCCCCGCACATCTCCGACGAGCTGCGCGCGGCCCTGACCAGCGATGCCGTGAAGTTCGCCAAGGCCATCAACTACACGTGCGCCGGCACCGTCGAGTTCCTCGTGGAGACGGCGGGGCCGAGAGCGGGGCAGCACGTGTTCATCGAGATGAACCCGCGCATCCAGGTGGAGCACACCGTTACAGAGGAGATCACGGACATCGACCTCGTGCAGGCGCAGCTGCGGATCGCGGCGGGTGAATCCCTCGAAGAGATCGGGATCCGGCAGGACGACCTTCACATCCGTGGCGCCGCCCTTCAATGCCGGATCACCACCGAGGATCCGGCGAATGCCTTCCGCCCCGACACGGGGGTCATCCAGGCGTACCGGTCGGCCAACGGAGCCGGCATCCGTCTCGACGGCGGTACCACCGGCACGGGCGTCGAGATCAGCCCCCACTTCGACTCGCTGCTGGTCAAGCTGACCGCCCGCGGTCGCACCCTGAAGGACGCGACCGCGCGAGCGAAGCGGGCGTTGGCGGAGTTTAGGGTCCGCGGCGTCGCGACGAACATCCCGTTCCTGCGGGCCGTTCTCGACGACCCGGACTTCGGCAAGGGGGATGTCAGCACGTCGTTCATCGACGAGCGCCCCTACCTCCTGACGGCCCGCACCCCAGCCGACCGCGGCACCCGACTGGCGCGCTTCCTAGCCGACGTTACGGTCAACCAGCCCAACGGCCCCGCACCGACGCACCTGGAGGCAGCCGCCAAGCTGCCCGTGTGGAACGCCGCCGATCCGGTCCCGGACGGCAGTCGTCAGAAGCTCCTGGACCTTGGGCCGGTAGCGTTCGCCCGATCCCTTCGGGAGCAGGTGCCGGTCGGGATCACCGACACCACGATGCGTGACGCCCACCAGTCGCTGCTCGCGACCCGGGTCCGCACCCGCGACCTAGTCGCCGCCGGCCCGTTCCTGGCGCGCCGCCTGCCCGGACTGTTGTCGGTGGAGTGCTGGGGCGGCGCGACCTACGATGTCGCCCTGCGATTCCTCGGTGAGGACCCGTGGGAGCGGCTGGCGAAGCTTCGCGAGGCCATGCCGAACCAGAACCTCCAGATGCTGCTGCGCGGCCGTAATACCGTCGGCTACACCCCTTATCCGACAGAGGTCACTCGCGCGTTCGTCTCGGAGGCGGCGGATGTCGGCATCGACATCTTCCGCATCTTCGACGCCCTCAACGACGTCGAGCAGATGCGGCCGGCGATCGACGCCGTAGTGCAGGACACCGGATCGATCGCGGAGGTCGCGCTGTGCTACACCGCTAACCTCCTCGACCCAAACGAGAAGACTTACACCCTCGACTACTACTTGCGGCTGGCGGAGGAGATCGTCGCGGCCGGCGCACACGTCCTGGCGATCAAAGACATGGCCGGTCTTCTGCGACCTGCGGCCGCGGCCCGGCTGGTGTCGGCGTTGCGCGAGCGCTTCGAGTTGCCCGTCCACCTGCACACCCATGACACCACTGGCGGGCAGCTCGCGACGCTGATGGCTGCTATCGAAGCGGGCGTAGACGCCGTCGATGTAGCCAGTTCGTCGATGGCCTCGACGACGTCGCAGCCACCGATGTCGGCGTTGCTGATGGCGCTTGAGGGCAGTGAGCGGGCGCCTGAGCTGGACGCGCGGGCGGTCCTCGACCTTGAGCCGTACTGGGAGGCCGTCCGCAAGGTGTACCAGCCGTTCGAGTCCGGCCTGACCGCCCCGACCGGCCGCGTCTACACACACGAGATTCCCGGCGGGCAACTGTCGAACCTGCGGCAGCAGGCGATCGCGCTGGGTCTTGGCGACAAGTTCGAGCAGATCGAGCAGATGTACGCGGCCGCCGATAAGATCCTCGGCCGTCCGACGAAAGTGACGCCGTCGTCGAAGGTCGTCGGCGACCTCGCCCTGCACCTGGTCGCCGTCGGAGCCGATCCGGAGGAGTTCGCCGCCGATCCCAGGCGCTTCGACATCCCCGACTCGGTGATCGGGTTCCTCAACGGGGAGCTGGGTGCCCCGGCAGGCGGCTGGCCCGAGCCGTTCCGCACCCAGGCGCTCGAAGGTCGGCGCAAGCCGCCGCGCATCACCGCGGTCTCGCCCGAGGATCTGGCGGCCCTAGCTACCCCCGGTATCGAGCGGCAGGATACCCTCAACCGGCTGCTGTTCCCCGGCCCGACCAGGGAGTTCAAGCAGCGCCGTGAGGACTTCGGCGACGTCTCGCCGCTCCCGACGATCCCGTACCTGTACGGCATGGAACCAGGACACGAATACCCGGTCACGCTCGGCAAGGGCGTGACGCTCCTACTGGGCCTGGAGGCGATCGGTGCGGCCGACAAGCGGGCCAAACGCACCGTCATGACGCTCCTCAACGGCCAGCTGCGCCCCGTGCGTGTCCGCGACGAGTCGCTGACATCCGAGGTCGTCACCTCCGAGA
>CAMCJC010000179.1 GCA_945875065.1 uncultured Propionibacteriaceae bacterium
GTCGCTGGTAGCCAGCACAGGCTCGACTTCGTCGCCGTCCTTAAGCTCCCGCTGCAGGTCGACGATCTCGCCTGCGATGCGCATGGCGACGACGCTGCGGTCGGAGCCAAACAGATCGAGCCCGGTGGTGGTCATCGTCAGTTCCACGCTCTCGTGAGAATCGGGGCGGCGGATGACGATGGACGCAGACACAGGCGCGTTCCTTTCACTAGTTGGCACGCCAATTCTGCCATCAGCATCAGTGAGCCGCCGAAAAGCCCACGGCGGTGAGGGCTCAGTTCTTGATCAGGTGTTTAAGTTCTGGCTGCTGCTCGAGGCGGTGGGCGACGTACGGGCAGCTGGGCCGCACCTGCTTCTCCATGGCCTGGATGTAGGCCAGCGCGTGATCGACCGCCTTCGCGGCGACCCCTTGGCCACGGAACTCGGGGACGGTCTCGGTGTGGATGAGGTCGATGACATCACCGTCGACGCTGTAGTCGACGAAGGCTGCGACCTTGCCGTCTAGTAGCACCTCGAAACGGGAGGCCTCGTCGTTGTGGTGGAAGTTGAGTTGGCTGGGCTTGGTCATGCGTGCCATAAAACCAGAAAGACCCGGCGAACGCCGGGTCCGGTGTGTTTGGTGGGCGATGCCAGGTTTGAACTGGCGACCTCTTCCGTGTCAAGGAAGCGCGCTACCACTGCGCCAACCGCCCGAGGTGGAGACGGGATTTGAACCCGTGTACACGGATTTGCAGTCCGTTGCCTCGCCTCTCGGCCACTCCACCGGGTGGAGTTTGTCTCCGAGCGGACGACGAGATTCGAACTCGCGACCCTCACCTTGGCAAGGTGATGCTCTACCAACTGAGCCACGTCCGCATGCGACTCCCGGTTCTTCCCCGTGGGGCTGCCCCGTTTGGCGCGTTGAGAACATTAGCGGAGGGCTTCGCGGGATTGCAAATCCTCGTCTCGCACCTACCGTCGCCTACGTGGGGATGCCGACGTAGATCGTCTCGAGGTACTCGGCAATCCCTTCGGAGCCGCCTTCCAGGCCAAGGCCGGAGTGCTTGATACCTCCGAACGGCGCCGCCGGATTCGAGATCGCCGCCGAGTTGATCCCGACCATGCCCACTTCGAGGCGGTCCGCCATGCGGAGCGCGCGCTCCAGGCTCCCGGTGTGGACGTATCCCGCCAACCCGACCTGGGAGGCGTTGGCCCACCCAAGCACTTGCTCCTCAGTCTCGAAAGAGACGATGGGTGCCACAGGGCCAAAGATCTCCTCGGTCACCACGGCAGCTTCGGGTGCGACGCCGGCGAGGACCGTCGGCGGGTAGAAGAAGCCCTCACCTGAAAGCGACGACCCGCCGACCAGAGGCTTGGCTCCGCCATCGACTGCGCGGTCGACGAGGGACGCGATGTCCGCGCGGGCGCGTTCGGTGATGACGGGGCCGATATCGGTCGTCGGGTCTAGGCCGTTGCCGACCTTGAGGTTACGGAACTCGTCTGCGAGTCGCCGAGTAAACTCGTCGGCGATCCCGGCCTGCACATAGAAACGGTTGGCGGCGTTGCACGCCTCGCCCATGTTCCGCAGCTTGGCCGCCTTGGCGGCGGTGATGGCTTGATCGAGGTCGGCGTCATCGAAAACGATGAACGGCGCGCAGCCGCCCAGCTCCATTGAGGTGCGCAGAACATTGCCTGCCGCCTGTCGCAGCAGGTCCTTACCGACCTCAGTCGAGCCCGTGAACGACAGCTTGCGCAGTCGCGGGTCGCCGATGAGCGGCTCGGTGACCGCACGGGAACGGGTCGTCGGCAACACATTCACGACTCCGTCAGGGAACCCGGCCTGGCGGCAGGCCTCGGCGAAGGCGAGTGCGGTCAGCGGCGTGGCTGCGGCCGGTTTGAGGATGCCTGTGCAACCGGCGGCCAGGGCCGGGCCAAGTTTGCGGGTGGCCATCGCCAAGGGAAAGTTCCACGGGGTGATCGCCAGGACCGGTCCGACGGGTCGGGGCATGGTGATAACCCGCAGGTTGCCTTCCGGTGTTGTGGTGTATCGGCCGTTGAGGCGTACCGCCTCCTCCGAGAACCAGCGGAGGAACTCCGCACCGTAGGCCACCTCGCCACGTGCTTCAGCGAGCGGTTTGCCCATCTCGAGCGTCATCAAGGTCGCGAACTCTTCGGCCCTGGCAACGATGATCTCGAAAACGTTGCGCAGCAGTTCGGCCCGGGCGCGGGCAGGCGTTGCCGCCCACGACTCCTGGGCGGAGCTCGCGGCAGCCAAGGCGGCCGCCCCGTCATCGACACTGGCGTCCGCGACAAACGTCAGGACCTGCCCGGTAGCCGGGTTCAGGACCTCGAAGGTGGCCCCGGTTGAGGCCGGAGCCCAGCGGCCGGCTACGAAAATCTCGGTCGGCGCGATGGCTAGGGCGTTCGCTTGCTGCTGCGACCCAGAGAGCTGAGATTCCACGGCTGATACACCTCCATACGAACGGGGACATCCCGAGCCTATTGCTGGCCACTCCGGCAGCACGCGCGGGGGGAGGCAACCTGGATGTGGCATGAGGTTTCCTGGTGCGATAGAGTATCTGCTCGCACGGGCGATTGGCGCAGTGGTAGCGCGCTTCGTTCACACCGAAGAGGTCGGCGGTTCGAAACCGCCATCGCCCACCGTGAAGCGTCGTTCGCAACGGTGTGGGAAGGGGGCGACATGGCTGCTCCCGGAATCATCCTAGTTGCTCGCGGTGACGACGACCCGCTCGTGCAGGCCTCACTAGATACCGTCACCAGGAACCTGCAATCCCTACGGCCCGACCTGCAGGTCGCGCTCGGGCTCCTCAAGAGCAGTGCGCCGACCGTTCAAGAGGCGGCAGAACAGCTGGTGGCGTCCGGCGCCGAGGAGATCGCAATGGTCCCCATGGACCTTGCCTCGGCCACCGACCACTCCCCCGTGCTGTCCGAGGCGCGGGATAACGTCAACGAGCAGCACCCCGGGCTAAGCATCGTGATCTCGCGTCCGATCGGCCCCGCGGTGGAACTCCTAAACGTTCTCGACGCGAAACTGCGCGAGGAACTGCATCGCGTAAACGCTGTCGAGGTCGATTCGCTAGTTCTGGCGTGCCCCGACGGCGGTGATGTCCGCGGCGCATCACTTTTGGCTCGACGTACCCGGCAGTGGAGCACGCACCACAAGCTGCCGGTCCAGCTCGCGCAGAACGATGTCACCGGCCGAGCAACCGCGCAGGCGATAGGAGCCTTGCGGGCGCAGGGGCGTCGGCACATCGCCGTCGGCTCGTTGTTCCTAACCTCTGGGCCTGTGTTCCGGGCACATCATCAGGCGGCGGTGCGCGCTGGAGCATTGGCCGTAACCAGCCCTATCACGGAGGATCCGCGCGTCATTGAGTTGATCCTCGCCCGCTACGCGTTCGCCGCGATGCGGCTGCTAGATGTCGACCCCCACGAGGAGTGAGATGCCAGAGTTTCCCCTAGATCAGCCTGATTTGACGTGGAAGGAACGACTCACCGCCCTTGAGTATCACGTGCTCCGCGAGGCGGGCACCGAGCGACCCTTCACCGGGGAATACACGGACCACTTCGACGAGGGTGTTTACTCCTGTCGGGCCTGCGGTACCGAGCTGTTCCGAAGCGATTCGAAGTTCGAGTCGCACTGCGGATGGCCGAGCTTCTTCCAGCCTCTGGCCGGCGATCGTGTCCAGTATCTGACCGACGAGTCACTGCCAGGGCGACCGCGCACTGAGGTTCGATGCTCGGCATGCAATTCTCACCTCGGGCACGTTTTCTCCGGTGAAGGTTACGACACCCCGACCGACGACAGGTACTGCATCAACTCAGTGTGCCTGACCTTCGTTCCGGCGCGCCGCGCCGATTCGAAGGGACCAGACGCCTAGGCTCACTCATGTGAGTCCCCCCACTAGCCTCGCCGCATCGCCCGGCTACCTCCGTGCGCTCGACGAGATCTCTTCTATGACCTGGCGGCCCGAAGTGAGAGTGGAGCAGATCGGCTCTCCGCAGCGGATCGCCCCTCACGCCGCCGCCTTTAGTGCCGACTTTATCGAGGGCGATAACGTGCTCGGCACCGGCCGCTTGATCCTTCTGCACGACCCCGCCGGAAACGAATCATGGGATGGGGATTGCCGGCTCGTCTGCTACGTGAAGGCGGACGTCGAGCAGGAACTCGTCACCGACCCGATGCTCCCGGAGGTAGCGTGGTCCTGGCTGACCGAAGCTCTGGAGAAGAATTCGGCACGCCATCACAGCTTGGCCGGAACCGTAACGGCGTCGTTTGGCAAAGGTTTTGGCCAGATGTCGAACTCGCAAGCCGAAGCGGAAATCCGTGCCTCCTGGACCCCGACCTTGAGCGAGAAGCATGGATTGCTGCCCCATCTGCGGGCGTGGCAGGACATTCTCGGCCACATCGCCGGCCGGCCACCGCTGCCCCAGGGCGTCGTGCAATTCCCTGGGCGGGTATGACCGCTTTCCTTGATCATCCTCGGGAGCCGCTTCGGCCCGTCGTCGACACGCCAACGGCTCTTGCGGAGTGTTTGGCAGCGCTGAAGCGCGGCTCCGGCGAGGTAGCCTTTGACGCCGAACGTGCCCACGGGCACCGGTATTGGCCGAAGGCCTACCTGTTCCAAATCCGGCGCGAAGGCGGCGGTACTTGGCTGATCGATCCCGTGGCGTTCGAAGCTGACAGGCGCGCGGATCTGACGGCGGTGGCCAGGGCCTGCGGCGACGCCACCTGGCTGCTGCACGCCGCCACCCAGGACCTGCCCTGCATGGCCGAGGTGGGGATCTACCCCCAGAAGCTGTTCGACACTGAGCTAGCGGCTCGGCTCCTAGGAGAGTCTCAGGTCTCCCTGGCCGCCTTGCTGGACTCGAAGCTGGGCTTGCGGTTGAAGAAGGCCCACTCTGCGGCGAACTGGGCGTCACGGCCCCTACCCGAGTCCTGGCTAACATACGCCGCCCTCGACGTGGACTACCTAACCGACTTGGCCGCCGTACTGCGCGAGGAACTCGATTCGGCCGGGCGTCGGGACTGGGCGGAGCAGGAGTTCACACACATCTTGACGACTTTCGCGACCCCGCCAGAGCCCAGAGCAGAACCATGGCGGCGCCTGTCCGGACTCCAGGGGCTACGCACAGCCAAGCAGCTCGCCATCGCCCGGGCGCTGTGGGAGGAACGCGACCGCATCGCGCAGTCGCTGGACCGCCCTCCCGGGCGCATCGTCCCCGATTCTGCGATCGTTGAAGTGGCCAGCCTGGCTGTCAAAGATGGGCCGTTCCCGAACGGTGATGACCTTAGGGGCGTCCCCGGATTCCAACAGCGAGGCGCCCAGCGTTATCGCACCAACTGGGTTCGTACTCTCGCTGACGTCGCGGCGCTGGAGCCGTCGCAATACCCGAATCGGCGCGAGTCTCGCGTCGGCTTCGGACATCCGAGAACCTGGGCGCGCTCGAACCCCGCAGCGGCCGAGCGGTGGAGGCCCATCCGGGCGGCGGTGGACGAACTCGCGGCATCGCTGCGCATCCAGGCGAGCCTCGTCGCCCCTCCTACCATCCTTCAGGAACTCGCCTACCGCGGCTCCCTGGGAGACGTGGCAGCGGAGTTGGGGCGCGCCGGAGCGCGGCCGTGGCAGGTGGAGCTCGTCGCGCCGGTCGTGGTGGCCGCCCTTCAGACGGTCTGACTCACCTTCAGCCGCAGCGTCTCCTCCAGTACCTTGCGGGAAATGTCGCGGGCGTTCAGGCCAAGATCCTCTAGTACCTGGTCCCTAGTGCCAAGCTTGAGGAACTCCTGTCTGATGCCGTAAGTCAGCACCCTGGGGCCTTCGGGAGCGGCCGCCAATGCCGACCGGAGACGCTCTCCCAGCCCGCCAGTTAGCAGGTTGTCCTCGATGCTGACGACTAGGCCG
>CAMCJC010000180.1 GCA_945875065.1 uncultured Propionibacteriaceae bacterium
GAGCCGCCCAATCTATTAATTCAGGATACAACTCTAGTCACGGCCAGTGATTCTGTGAATAAGCCTCAATAATTGGTCGGCTAGTCCATCAGGAGGATCATGACCCACCCCGCCGATTCCCACGAGAAGATCCGCGTCCGCGGCGCCCGCGAAAACAACCTACGGGACGTCTCCGTTGACCTTCCCAAGCGCCGGCTGACGGTATTCACGGGGATCTCCGGGTCGGGCAAGTCGTCGCTTGTGTTCAGCACCATCGCGGCCGAAAGCCAGAGGATGATCAACGAGACTTATTCGGCTTTCGTGCAGGGGTTCATGCCGAGCCTCGACCGGCCCGACGTCGACCTCCTCGACGGTTTGACCACCGCGATCATCGTCGATCAGGAGCGCCTGGGCAGCAACTCCCGCTCCACCCTCGGCACGGTCACCGACGTGAACGCCCAGTTGCGGATCTTGTTCAGCCGCCTCGGGGAGCCTCACATCGGTTCGGCGAAGGCGTTCGCGTTCAACATCGCCTCCGTGACCGGTTCCGGCGCGACGACCACCTCCAAGGGCGGCCGTCAGGTCAAGGAACGGCGTTCGTTCGAGATCGTCGGCGGCATGTGCCCGCGTTGCGAGGGCCTGGGCCGCATCTCCGACTTCGACCTGACCGCGTTGTTCGACGCCGACAAGTCCCTCAACGAGGGCGCGCTCATCATCCCCGGGTATTCGATGGAGGGCTGGTACGGCCGCATCTACCGCTCGTGTGGGTTCTTCGATCCCGACAAGAAACTCCGAGATTATTCCGATCGCGAGTTGAACGTCTTGCTGTATTCCGAGCCGAAGCGGATCAAGGTCGAGGGCATCAACGTCACCTTCGAGGGCCTGATTCCTAAGATCCAAAAGTCGTTCCTGTCTAAGGAACTCGAGGCGATGCAGGCGCACATCCGCACGTTCGTCGAGCGCGCCATCACGTTCGGCACCTGCCCCGAATGCGACGGTACCCGCCTAACCGCTGCAGCGAGGTCGTCGAAGATCGCCGGGATCTCCATCGCCGACGCGTGCGCGATGCAGATCAGCGAACTCGCCGAATGGGTGCGGGGCCTCGACGAGCCGAGCGTGGCCCCGCTGCTCGCGTCGCTGCTGAAGACCCTTGATGCGTTCGTCGCCATCGGTCTGGGATACCTGTCGCTGGACCGCCCCTCCGGCACGCTATCCGGCGGCGAAGCGCAACGCACCAAGATGATCCGGCACCTCGGCTCGTCGCTGACCGACGTCACCTACGTCTTCGACGAGCCGTCGATCGGCCTGCACCCCCACGACATCGAGAAGATGGGTCGGCTCCTGCTCGACCTGCGGGACAAGGGCAACACTGTCCTGATCGTCGAGCACAAGCCGGAGTTGATCGAGCTCGCCGATCACGTCGTCGACCTCGGGCCCGGTGCCGGGACTCTAGGCGGCACCATCTGCTTCGAGGGCACCGTAGCCGACCTCCGCGCCTCCGGCACCCTCACCGGCCGCCACCTCGACGACCGCGCCGCCTTGAAGCCGGCGGTCCGCAAGCCCATCGGCGCCCTGGAGATCCGGGGTGCGCACTCCAACAACCTGCGTGACCTCGACGTCGACATTCCGCTCGGCTGCCTCGTCGTCCTAACCGGCGTCGCAGGCTCGGGAAAGAGCTCCCTGATCGCCGAGTCGGTGGCGATCAGGGAGGGGGTCGTTCTCGTCGATCAAACCCCGATCAAGGGCTCCAGGCGCTCCAATCCTGCCACCTACACGGGCCTGCTCGAGCCGATCCGCAAGGCATTCGCCAAAGCCAACGGCGTCAAGCCCGCGCTGTTCTCTCCCAACTCCGAGGGCGCCTGCCCCGCCTGCAACGGCGCCGGCGTGATCTACCACGACCTTGCGATCATGGCCGACGTCACCACCACCTGCGAGGAGTGCGAGGGACGACGCTTCCAGGCCGATGTCCTGACCTATCATTTGGGGGGCAAGGACATCGCGGAGGTCCTACAGCTGCCCGCAGCCGAGGCCGAGGCGTTCTTCGCCAGCCAGGCGCGGGTTCCCGCCGCCCACAAGATCCTAAAACGCCTAACGGACGTCGGACTCGGCTACGTGCGGCTCGGACAGCCCCTGACCACCCTGTCCGGCGGCGAACGCCAACGCCTCAAGCTCGCGGCGGAACTCGGCGGTAGCGGCGACATCTTCGTCCTCGACGAGCCAACCACCGGGCTGCACCTGGCCGACGTCGAGAATCTCCTCGCCCTGCTGGACCGCCTCGTAGACGGCGGCCGCTCCGTCATCGTCATTGAGCACCACCAGGCTGTAATGGCCCACGCCGACTGGATCGTCGATCTTGGTCCCGGCGCGGGTCACGACGGTGGCCGCGTCGTCTTCGAGGGCACCCCGGCCGACCTCGTCACCACTCGGACCACGCTCACCGGGGACCACCTGGCTAAGTACGTTCGTTAACAGTTTGCTGTGAATATCGCGTAGTGCTCGACGTTTGTCCTAGTCACACATGAGCTATACCCCCACCGGTATGGACTTTTGACGTGTCCTGGATCAGGCTAGGTGCTGCCCATCGGAGGGAGGCAGTTATGGTCGCAAATGTCATGCTCATCGTGGAGCGCGAGTTCGCCTATCCGCAACAGCGGCTGTTCCGCGCGTGGACCGAGCCTGAGGAGATGATGCATTGGCGTGGCAGCCCGGGCTGGCACGTTGAACAGGAGAGCGTCACATCGGAGAGCAAGCTCGGCGGGAAGCACCACCACGTGAAGGTGCGCGACAACGATCCGTCAGTGCGGGTGACCACCGATGCCGTCTTCACGGAGTTCTTCGACCCTGACGTGTTCGTCGCGAAGCAGAAGATCACCGGCGACCCCGGCATCGACCCGTCGATCCCGATGGAGCTGCGCGTCGAGTTCATCAAGAACGGCCGCGAGGGCAAGAGCTGCCTGGTGCGGATCGTCCAAGGCCCGTACGACCCGTCGCGCGCCGAGTTCCACGCGAAAGGCTGGGAGCTGGAGTTGAACCGGCTCCAGCAGTTCCTGGATTCCGGGCCCGAGGGGGTCACCCGATGAGCGCCACCATCGTTCGGCAAAAGCCGCTGATGACGATGCGCCAGGTTCTCTTGATGAACCTGGGCTTCTTCGGCATCCAGTACTCGTTCGGCATGCAGCAGACCGCGGTCAACCCCATCTACACGATGCTGGGAGCGAACCCGGACGAGATGCCGCTGTTGAACCTCGCCGGCCCGATCACGGGCCTGCTCGTGCAACCGATGATCGGCGCTATCTCCGACAAGACTTGGGTCCCGAAGTGGGGCCGTAGGCGCCCGTTCCTGCTCGTTGGCGCCATCGGCTGCTCGATCGGGCTGTTCCTGTTCCCATTCGCGGCCGCGGTGTGGATGGCGGTGCTGCTGCTGTGGCTGCTCGACGTTTCCAACAACACCGCGATGGAGCCCTACCGGGCTTTCATCTCCGACAAGCTGCCGCCGTCGCAACTCGCCAAGGGTTTCCTGGCGCAGTCGTTCTTCACCGGCCTCGGCATCACCCTCGCCAACGTGTCGCTGTACCTGTTCAAGAGTCTCTTGGGCGAGCAGGCCCTGGGGTCCGGGATTCCCTACTGGGTGATGTCGGCATTCATGCTTGGAACGGTCGCCTCACTGGTGACGGTCCTCGTCTCGGTGATCTCCACGAAGGAGATCGAGCCGAGCGCCGAAGAGCTCGCCGAGATGAAGAAGGAGAAGCTATCGCTCGGCGGCATGCTGAAGGACATCGGGAGCGCGATTGTCGACATGCCTGTCCAGCTTAGGAAGCTGGCGCTGGTGTACCTGTTCCAGTGGTACGCGATGAACTGCTACTGGCAATACGTCTCGCTGTCAGTGGCGAAGTCGGCGTTCGGTACCAAGGACATCCACAGCGCGGCCTATGGGGACGCCGTCGCCTGGACCGGCCTGGTCAATGGCGGCTACAACGTCGTCACATTCTGCGTCGCGTTCGCGCTGGTAGCGATGGCCAAGCGGTACGGCGCAAAATATGTCCACACCTCGTGCCTGCTCATCGCCGCGATCGGCCTAGCCGTATTCCCCCACATCACCAACAAGTACCTCTTGTTCGTCCCGATCATCGGACTCGGCATCGCTTGGGCGTCGATCATGGGCGTGCCATACATCATGGCGGTCCGCATGATCCCGTCGACCCGCTACGGCGTCTACATGGGCATCATCAACATGATGATCGTGATTCCGATGCTGATCCAGACCCTGACGTTCGGCACCGTTTACAAGTGGATCGGAAACGACCCGGGCAACGCCATCACCTTCGCCGCAATCTTCCTGGCGATCGCCGCGGTCGCGATGCTCTGGATCAAGGAGCCGCCTATCGTCAAGGACGTCGACGACCTATCCGAGCAGCCCGGAAACTAAGGAGTCAACATGCTCAAGGACTACACGACGGTGGTCGTCGGTACCGACGGCTCCGAACTATCCGGCCCGACCGTCACCCGCGCCGCATGGGTCGCGGTCAAAGAGGAGGCCGAACTCGTGATCGTCTGCGCCTACGGCTCTGGGTCGCGGCGCGCCGACGCGAAGGTATCGCTGACAGATACGGCACCGAGCCGGATCGGCCAGGTGCCGGGCAAGGAAGCGGCGTCAGAGGCGGTGCGGCACGCCCGCGACATCGCGATCGCGGCGGGCGCGAAGGTGAAGGCTGCGTTGGTCGTCGAGTCAGACGCGGCCGAGGCTCTCCTAGCGGTATCAAAGGAGCATCTGGGCGACCTGATTGTTATCGGGGCGATCCGCGATCGGTCCATCACGGGCCGGCTGCTCGGCGATGTCGCGCGGGAGGTCGTAGGTCGGGCCCACTGCGATGTCCTCATGATCCGGCCCGCCGCCACCGAGCCGCAAGGCGACCAAAATCGTCCGGAGAGCAACTCCTGAGGTTCCGTGAGTTAAGGGGTTTGCCGGGCATGAGCCCGCGTCTGTTGATCGTCGAAGACGAGGTCCCGCTCGCGGATTCCCTGCGGGCGGGCCTGGCACGCGAAGGCTACGAAGTCGACGTCGTCTACGACGGTGCCAGCGCGGTCACGATGCTCAGTCAAGGCAGCTGGGATATCGTCGTCCTGGACCGCGACCTGCCGGTCCTGCACGGCGACTTCGTCGCGCGATTCCTGCGCGACCAGCACTCCCCCGTCCGGCTCCTGATGCTCACGGCGGCTGCCGAACCGAGCGACGAGATCGCCGGTCTGGATCTTGGGGCCGACGACTACCTCACCAAACCCTTCGACTACGACGTCCTCCTAGCCCGGCTTCGGGCCCTGGCCCGTCGCATTGGCGAGCCGCCTGGTGGGTACGAGCTCGGGGCCCTTCGCGTCGACCCTCGCGCCCGGCGCGTCTGGCTCGACGACGTTGAGGTTCACCTGCGGCCACGCGAGTTCGCCGTTCTGCTAGAGCTGCTCCGGGCCGGTGGAGCGGCGGTGAGCCCCGCATCCCTGTTCGACTCGGTCTGGGGACCGGAAGATCCGACAGACGAGGCCGTAGTCAAGACCGTCATCCACTCGCTGCGCAAGAAGCTCGGTGCCGACTCCATCACCACCATCCACGGCGTCGGCTACCGAATGGATCCATGATGCGACGCCTCGGGTTCCGCGGCCGCCTATTGGCGGGGATCGCGGCTGTCCTCATCGTCGGTGGGGCGGTGCTGCTGCTGGTGCAGTACATCGTCCTTCAACACCTGTTATCCAGCGCTTCGTCGGCTCTCATCCGCGACATCGGGCAAGCCCCCTCGCAGGGCGTGGGCGAGTTGACTGGGCAACGCTGGCTCACCGACTCGCAGAACCTGCCGGGCATCCTCGCCCAAGTGCAGCTCCTGGCCGGGGGGCTGCTGGTGGCTTTC
>CAMCJC010000181.1 GCA_945875065.1 uncultured Propionibacteriaceae bacterium
GCGCGGGCGCGCCAGCCGGTGGCAGTACACGTGGGTAGCGTCGTACCTGTGAGAGGGTGGGCGCTGGCTCGGCGGGCTCGGCCTTCGCCGCGGTCCCGGGGACGCGTTCTCGGGCCGGGGCCGGATCCCAGCCGCGATCGACGAGGCGTCGCTGCGCGAGGATGGCGATAAGGAGGATCACCAGCCCGATGACCAACAGGAGAATGCTTCCCACGAGGTTTCCGGGTTTCGCTCCGTATCCGATCAGCAGCCCGAACCATCCGAAGTCCGTGTCGCCGAATGTGGTGTTGGCCGATCCCAGGCTGCCCAGCACCCCCAAAAGCAGTGCCGGCAGGAACGTGACGAGCAGGCCGTTGACGAACGCACCGACGATCGCGCCGCGACGACCGCCTGTGGCATTGCCGTAGACGCCAGCCGCGCCGCCGGTGAAGAAGTGGGGCACCAACCCGGGCAGGATGAGTGCCAGCCCGAAAGCGGGTCCCAGCCAGGTTCCCAGCACGAGCAGGCCGACCAGTCCTCCGACGAATGAGGAGATGAAGCCTATGAGCACTGCGTTCTGCGCGTAGGGGAAGACGATCGGCGCGTCCAGCGCGGGAACGGCCCCGGGCACCGCGGCCTGGGCGATGCCCTGGAAGGCCGGGACCAATTCGCCGAGGATGGTGCGGACGCCGAACAGGATCACGGCTACGGCGATGCCGAACTGGAGGCCTTGGGTGACGGCTTGCATCAGGTAGTTGCCGACATCCGTTGCTTCGTCGGTGAACGCAGTGAACGCAGTGGCCGATCCCCGCTGCACCAGGTAAACGATGGCGAGCACCAGGTACATCAGCACCATCGACAGGGCCGTGGCCACCATCGAGTCGCGCAGGAAACGCAGTGACTCCGGGACCTTGAGGTCCTCGGTGGAGCGGGAACGCCCCTTGGGATCGACTAGGCGTCCCGTCACGCCGGCGGCCACGTATCCGAGGGTGCCGAAGTGGCCGATGGCGATGGAGTCGTCACCTGTCACGCGCCGGGTCCACGGATGTGCCAGCGCAGGTAGTGAGACCATGAGGATCCCCAGGAGCAGTGCGCCCAGAGAGATCACCACGGGAGCCGCGATCCCGGCCGAGGCCATGACGATGGTGATGAGCGTGGCCATGAACAACAGGTGGTGCCCGGTGAGGAATACGTAGCGGAGTGGGGTGAAGCGGGCCAGCAGCAGGGCGACGACGAAGCCCAGGATCATGACCCACGAGACTTGGGTGCCGTAGAGCTCCTGTGCGATGCCGACGATGGCCTCGTTGGTGGGGACCACTCCTTGAGTGCCCAGTGCGCCCTGGATCATGGCACCCAGCGGTGCCAGAGAGGTGGTGACCAAGCCGGCACCGGCACCGACCAGTAGGAAGCCGAGGACGGCCTTGATCGCGCCTCCGAGCACCTGCCCGGTGCCGCGTCGGAGCGCGATCAGCCCCGCGGCGGTGATGAGGCCGATGAGGAAGGCCGGGACGCTGAGGATCTCGTTGACCAGGAACTGTGCGATGGCGACGACGACGGACATGGTGCCTCCATGGATCTCAGACGACGTAGATTCGACGCAGCGCCGCGTCGAGTTCGGCGGTGGAGGTGAAGTCGGTGATGACTTCAACGGGGACCCCGAGGTCCCCCAGAGCCTGGGCGATGGCGCCGGAGGTCATGACGACGTCGGCCTCCTTGGCGCGTCCCCTGGCGGAGATGGTGTCCGTGGCTTCGACATTGAGGTACGGCGACCAGCCCCACCGCCCCAGCACCTTCTCCAGTGTGTTCTTGAGGAACAGGCTGGTGCCCAGCCCCTTGGAAGGGATGGCGTCGGCTTCTGTCGTTGTGGCGGAGGCGGCGATGGGGACAACGTCTTTCGCCCGGCGAGGGGCCGGATCGGCCGATGCCACGGGCCCTAGCGCCGCGAGAACCGCATCGGGGGTGTCGGCGGCCATCAGCCGCTGACACCGCTCCGGGTCGACCAGCAGTTCGGCGAGTTCGGCCAGTGCCGCGCGGTGCGCGTCGTCGTCGGAAGCCACGAGCCCCATCACGAGCCGCACGGGATCGTTCTCCTCGTTGCCGAAGGCGACGGGGTCGGCCAGTCTCACGAACGACAGCGCGGTGCGGGTGACCGAAGCGTCGGGTCGGGCGTGGGGAAGCGCGAACCCGGGCGCGATGACGATGTACGGGCCGTGTTTCTCCAGGGCCTCGAGCATGGCCTGGGTGTAGGAGGGGCCGCAGGCGCCGACGTCGACGAGGGCGGTCCCCGCTGCCGTGACGGCTGCTCGCCAGTTGCTGGCCCGCACTAGGAGCCGGATGGCGTCGGGCTGGATGAGATTTCGGAGATTGGACACTTCAACACCTCCTAAGGAGGGCATGAGCGGCGTTGCTGATTCAGCCATTTTACCTCGCGGTTAGAGAGAAACCGGGGCGGGCTTGTCGGTATGACGTCAGGCTGGGAGCACCTGGATGGCGGATGAGCCTTACCCTTGCTCGTATGGCTATCGACCAGGCTCCGATCCACACCGGCCTGTGTGCGGGCGTGGCTGGTCCGGGTGGGGAAGACGAGCGGTTCTGGATCGATGGCGACCCCGCGCCCTACAAGGCCGCCCGACCCTGGAAGCGGAGGAATCCCCGATGATCCGCTCGCCGGAGAGCTACTGGAACCACAATGCCGCTTTTCACGACGAGCTGGTGGCCGACGCCGCTGCCCGGGGTGGCCGGGCACTCGACGCGGGCTGCGGGGAGGGGCTACTGCTAAGTCGGCTCGCCGACGTCTGTGAGGAGGTCGTGGGCGTGGAGGTCGACGCCGCAACGGCGTCACGCGCGCGTTCGCGCCTTGGCGAGGTTCCGGGAGCCTGCGTGCGGCAGGCGGACCTGCTTCAGGGGACGAAGGGCCTCGGCACCTTCCAGACCGTGACCTGTGTGGCGGCCCTGCACCACCTGCCTCTGGAAGCGGGGTTGAGGGTGCTTGGAAAACTGGTGGCCCCCGGGGGTCGGCTCCTGGTCATCGGCCTGGCCGCCAACCGGGGGCTGGCGGACTGGACGGTCAGCGCCTTGAGTATCGTGCCCAACTGGGTGAGCGGTCGGCTCCACCACGAGACCCGGGACATCGGAGTGCCGGTGGCGCGGCCGCGTGAGTCCCTGAGGCAGATCCGGGCGGTGGCGCGCCAAATCCTGCCTGGGGCGTGCATTCGGCGGCGCAGGTACTTTCGCTACAGCCTGTCCTGGGACCGTCCGGGACTGGAGACATGACGCACTGGGCGGGTGGGCTCCAACCCCTGCCGGTGCGGGAGATACTCAGCCGTCTGCGCGCCGCCCTGGGGAGCGTCCCGCCGTGGTCGGCACACTCTGCGATGGAGTACGTGTGCGGGGCGATCCTCGTGCAGAACACCGCCTGGAGGAACGTCGAACTCGCCCTGGCGGCGCTGAGGCGCTCCACCGCCTTCGAGCCCGACCGCATCCTGATGCTGGGGGAGGAGGAACTGACCGGACTCATCCGCCCAGCGGGCTTCATGAGAGCCAAGTCCCGAGCGCTGCGCACCTATGCCGCCTGGACGACCTCGCCGTCGGGCATCGCGGCCGCAGGGCTTGACGACGATGCGTTGCGCCAGACCTTGTTAGCCCTGCCAGGCATCGGTCCGGAGACCGCCGACGTCATCGCCCTCATGGTCTTCTCCCGGCGCCGTTTCATCTTCGACGCCTACGGTAGGCGTCTGCTGCGCCAAGCCGGCTACGAGGTCACCGACCGTTACGAGGCGGCCCGCGTCGCCCTGGAGGCTCGGGTTGATGCCGAAGGTCTGAGCCACGACGAACTCGTCGAGATCCACGGTCTCATCCTGCAGGCCGGCAAACGGGCCCGGGCAGCCGGGGGCTGGCAGGTCTATGGGCCCACCGTCGCCATCGTCCCGCGTGGCGCGAAGGAGGACAGCGACGCCGTGCTTCGCCGTGGCGCGGTTGGTGAAGTCATGGACGTAGCGCGGAGGGGCCCGGTCGCGTAATGGGTGCCCAATTCCCTCCAGCGCCATAGCCCGTGAACTTACGTGCCAGAAGCTGTGCGGGAACCCATGATCCGCGCCGAAGCGTCGACGGGAATCGCGATGTCCTCGTCGCGGCATGGCCGAGGGTTCCTGAGGGCGCGCGGCTGTGGAGAGGCGCCTTACGGCCGTCAGCGGGTCGGTTTAATCGTTGATGGCTGCTGTGGCGATGGTGATCAGCCGGAGGTTGTGTGGTAAGGCCCCATCCGCATTGGATGCTGTCATTGTCAGGATGACGGTGTCTTTGGCGGGGTTGTTGACGAATTTCGTGGAGAAGTATCCCTGCCATGAGTAGGCGCCTTGGCCACCCAGGAAGGCGGGGGAGCCGGCTGGAGCGCCGGTGCCTTCCTGGATCTCTAGTTGGTAGCCCCATTTGTTGCGGAAGCCTTGCCACCAGCATTTATCGCCGATCTGGTTGGTGGTCATGAGGTCCACGGAGGTGGGGGAGAGGATGCGGGTACCCTGGTAGTGGCCTCGGTTGAGTAGCATTTGCGCGAATTTGAAGTAGTCGCTTGTGGTGCCGTGTAGACCTCCGGCTCCGGAGAAATAGGTGCGGTGGGGGGAGTAGGCTCCTTCCGGGCCCAGTGTGTAGGGGCCAACCTGGAGGTTTTGTGTTTGTTTCTCGTCGCGGCCGGGCCAGTAGCATTCTGCTAGGCGGTGTTTGTGTTCGTCGGGGATGAAGAACCAGGTTTCGTCCATGCCCAGGGGACCGAGGATGTTCTCCCGTAGATAGGTGTCGAAGTTTGTCCCGGAGATCACCTCGACCAGCCGGGCCAGGGTGTCCACGGACGAGTTCGAGTAGTCGAACATTTCGCCGGGCTCAGCGATCAGCGGTGCTTGGGCCACTCGTTCGATGTTCTCCTTCAGTGTGAGGTCGGGAGCGTTCATATCGTCGCGGATCCCGAGTTCTGCGTACAGTTTCGGCACGATCCGGTAGACGGGCGGATCGAAGGCCTCGTGCCACCAGGAGTTCGTCATGCCTGAGGTCATGGTGAGTAGGTGGTGGAAGGTGATGGGGGTTCGGGCGGGCACGAGACGGTAGGTGCCGCCCGGGTCGACGACCGCTACTTTCGGTGAGGAGAACTCGGGGAGGTAGGTGGCGATGGGTTCTTGGAGGTCGAGCAGGCCGCGTTCGAACAGTTGCATCACCGCTACCGCGGTTGGCACTTTCGACATTGATGCCAGCCGGAAGATCGAGTTGGTGGCCATCGGGGTGCCTTCATCGGCTTTCCCGAAGGCCTTGAAGTAGCAGATCTTCCCGTGGCGGGCTACCAGTACCACCATGCCCTGGTAGGCGTTCTGCTCGATGTGGTGGGAAACGAGTTGGTCGATGCGGGCCAGGTGCTGTGAATCGACTCCGACGCTCTCGGGCTCGACGATGCGTGAATCCTCCATGATTCCTCCAATAGCGTTGTGTATTGCCATGATCCGTCCGTTCCACGGCTGACGCAAGAGGCCGTGGGACTTACGCGACGGTGATCACCTCGGGGCTTGTCCAGGAACCTTGCGAGCTTGGTCGCTGACAAGGCGCGATGTTTCTGGCGCGGCCGTAAGCTACCGGCCAGATCGTGTCTGCGTGCTCGTGGACTGTGTCTGTGTGCTTGGCCAGCCGGTGTCTGTGCGCTCGGCTGGACTGTGCCAGCCCCCTGCTGGCCGCCCCTGCCCAGTAGTCCCTTGGCGGGCACGAATCGCCGTTTTGGGTGAACGAGGATGCGTGTGGCTAGGGGTTTCACCGAGCTGGTTCACCCAGCCCGGCGATTCGTGCACGACTTCCCCCGGGGGGTGTCCCTATGGTGTCTGTCAAGCTGCGACGGCTGGTCTTGGCTGGTAG
>CAMCJC010000182.1 GCA_945875065.1 uncultured Propionibacteriaceae bacterium
GCCGTCGATACGCTCGTGTCGAGTTCCGACGAGATCACATCCAAGGCGTTCAAGGCACTGGGAGAGAAGGGCATCGTCGTCACCAAGGAGCTGCGGGCCGCCGGGACGCGCTACCAGGCGATGGCGAAGAGCCTGCGGGAGTTCGCGGACGTGTTGGAGAGCGCGCAGCGCGAAGCCAACCAGGCGGCCCCGCAGGCCCACGAGGCCAAGTGCCGACGCGACCAAGCTCGGCAGCAGTACGACCAGGCCCGCATGCAGGCCAGGACGATGGACGAGGGCGTTCAGCGGCAGGCCGTCGAAAATGCCAACCGCGCCAACGCCCAATACCGGCAAGCCGACGGCGACTTCAACAAGGCGGTCCAGACCATCCGGGCGGCGGCCCAGAAAGTCCGGGAGGCCAACGAACAGACCGCCAGGAAGATCGAGCAGATCAGCAACGAATCCGGCGTCGAAGACTCCTGGTGGGATCGCATCTGTGCGGCCGTCGGAAAGGTCCTAGAGGCGATCGGCAAGGTCCTGCAATGGATTTGGGACAACCTCGATCTCATCTGTCTGATCCTGGACATTGTTTGCCTCGTGCTGATGTTCATTCCGGTGTTGAATATCGGGGCGGCCGCGATCAAAGCGATCGCGACGGTGGCCAAGGTTTTCCAAGTCCTCTCGAAGGGGGCCCAGATCTTGTCCTCGGCCAAGTCCGTCATAGATTCTGCGGGGAAGGCCATCCAGGACCCGAGTGTAGAAAACATCGGTTCCGTCATGTTCTCGATTGGCGGCGTGGCGCTCGGCGTCTTTGGTGGCAGGGGTATCGCTAAGAGCGTTGACAAGGTTGCAGGGAAGGTAGGTGGCCGTGCCGGCGCCATGGCAGATGCGCTTCGAAACTCTACTTCCCAGATGGGGCGTTTCCTATCGAATCCCGGCCAAGTTGGTCGATCGGTGTACCAGGGAACCAAGTACGCGCTCAAGCGCGGCTTCGATTACGGCGTGGACCTCTATACGGAGTCGGAGCAGCGACGATTCAGGAACAACGTTCGGCTCTGGCGAAGGTACATGCAACCTGACCACGTAGGTGCGGGCAACAAGCAAGGAGGAGGCGGATGGTGAACTATCGCTACGTCCTGCCAGGTGACTGGGCGCAGGTGCGGCTGGACCCGCTGGAGCCGGGGGCGGTGAAGGCTGTTACGGATCGGATGTTCGGGGACATCTCGGACGAGGTGACTAGGGTTCGGGTCTCGGGCTGGGCGACGTCGCAGCTGCGGAAGTCGCTGGAGGCGCTGGCGGAGGTCGGGGCTTGGGCGGCGTATTTGCCGGCCGAGAACCCCGTCGCCTCGCCGGTGCGGCCGATGATCGTCACTAGGCCATTTGATGCCGAGGAGTCCGAGGCCGACCCGATGGAACTGCTGCTAGCGCTGGCGGCGGAGGCGGGGGAGGCATCGTCGCCGATCCAGCCCGCCGGCATGGTGGGGTTGAAGATCCGGGAGCCGGAGGACCCGGCGGGCTCGCTGCTGGATTCGCTGTCGATGCTGCCCGAAGACATCCGCGAGCTGGCGGACGAGGACCAGCTGCTCGCCGCTGCGGCCGAGCAGACTCGGCTCGTGCGTCGAGTCCGTTACGTGATCGGGGTCCCGGAGGATGCGGAGCGGTGGATGCACGTCGAGGCCTCGGTCAGCTGCGCGCTCGGCGAGGAGGCAGGCGAGGCCCTGGATGCCGTCGAGGAGTTCTTCGACGCGTGGGTTGAGACGCTGTCGTGGGAGGAGACGGAGGATGAGTGAGCCGATGCCGGTCGTGCTGCCGCTGCCGCCCGGGATCGCGCGGGACCAATGGCAGGCGTGGCTGGAGGCGGTGACGCCGGAGTTGATCTCGTCGGGGCTCGGCGACGACCTGCCCGTGGTCTCCGAGTATCTCATCAGGATGCTGGAGTTCGGGATCCCGGAGGTTGCGGTGGGGTGCTGCGCGCTGCTGCGGCCGGGGATCGAGCCGACGCTCGTCGCCGTCTACGCGTTCGACGATGCCGGGAACCCGGAGTGGTTGGCGAAGACGCAGGTCGAAATCCCGGGCGACAAGGTGCTTCAGAGCCAGGACGATGCGATCGACATCGCCGGGCTGAAGGTGCACCGATCGTCTCGGATCGTGACGGAGGAAAGCGTGCCGGAGGAAATCATCCTAAGGGGTGCGATCGCGGTGACCAGACAGATCGCCGGTCGGACGCGGGACGTGAGCCTGTACTTCATGGGCCGCGACATCGCGAATCTCGTCGCGGCGTTCTGGCCACTGGCGGTATTTCTAACCGGCGAGCTGGCCGAGAAGCTCATCGTCATCGGCGAGGGGCAGTAACAGACTTTGGTGCCGGAAAGTGGGGGCCGGCGTCGAAGAAAACAGACCCCACACCTGTAGAAAGGGAAAGATCATGGCCAACCTGAACGTCAGCTACGACGCAATGGAGTCCGAGGCGAGCGCACTCGTTAGCGGCAAGGAGCAGATCAACCAGCAGCTCCAGGCGTTGAAGACGCGCATCGACAACCTGGTCACCAACGGTTTCGTCACCGACCAGGCGTCGGGAGCGTTCAACGAGATGTACACCAATTTCACGACGTCGGCGGCGAACACGATCTCGGCGCTCGACGGCATCGCCAGTGGGCTGCGTCAGATGGCGAACACCATGCGCGAGACGGACACCCAGCTCGCCAACCAGGTCCGAGGCTGAACCCGGAAGGTGGGGTAGCGGCTGAGAATCCGGCGGCTACCCCACCAAGCAGCACGTCCGTCCATAGCGACGGGCTCGCCACCCACCCCGGCGCCCCTCTCCGGGCACGAATCGCCGTTTTGGGTGAATGGGGTGGTTTGTGGCTAGGGGTTTTGTGGGCGTCGTTCACCTGGCCCGGCGATTCGTGCATGCCCCCGGGGGATGGGTGGGGGTGCCCGGCTCGCGGCTTGAAGCCGACGAGGAAGTCGATGTTGCTGAGGGCGGGGTCGAAGCGTTCGGTGAGCACGGATCCGAACAGCCTCGGCCGTGCCACGTTGTGCCGCTCGCACACACGTGCAAGGCGTTCGAAGTCGAGGGTCACGCCTCCGTACTGCCGTTTGTCGCATCTGTTGGCTCCGGCCCTCCTTGCCTTGGTCGCAGTCGCACCGCTGAGGAGGACGTCCACGACTTGACGTCCACGGGGTGCGGATATCCTGAGGAGCTCTCACGTCGTTCAAGGTGTCTAAATCCTCGGAAATCGTATAAATCTGAGCACTTAGCGCATAAGGTGTGCTCATGCTGCTGCTGAGCTTCACTGTGCGGAACCACAAGAGCATCCGCGACGAAGTCACCCTCGACCTGACCAAGTCGGACCTGCGTACCCTCCAACCCGGCGATGGAGACTGGGCCGCAGTCACCTACCCGCTCGCGGCTCTCTACGGCGGCAACGCGGCGGGTAAGTCTGCGGTCCTCGATGCGATGCGCTACACCTTCGCCGCCGTCTTCGAGTCTGCAACCACTTGGCAGGCGCGAAAAACGATGTTCCGGGCACCCTTCCGGCTGGACAGCACGTCCGAGGAATCGTCGAGCACTTACGAACTGGACTTCGTGCACGACGGGCGTCGTCACCTCTATTGGTTCGAGGTGGATCGCGAGGGCATTAGGCGCGAGCAACTCCGCGACCTGCCCGCCTCTAGGTGGCGCACCCTCCTAGATCGTGACCGCGACGGCGGGGTCCTCAAGTTTCACCCGGCTCTTCGGGGACGGATCGACGTGACGCCCCGCGAGCTGGTGCTCAGCCGTGCATTGCTGATACCGGGCTCGGTCCTGCATGACATCGCGGTTGGCCTCGTATCGAGCTATGACTTTGTCTCGGTCAAGGACTCGCATCGCGAAGCCCGGCTGGCCGACATCGCGGACTCGCTGCTCGAGAAGACGATCGACGCGAACGACATGGTGGCGCTGCTGATGGCCGCTGATATCGGCATTCAACAGATCTCGGCCGATGAAAAGGATTTGCCGGAGTCCTTCCAGCGGCTTGTCCGTGCCCTCATGAAGGAAGCCAAGCAGGGAACTGCCGCCGAATCGTCGGAGGCTGAGGAACCGCCCGTGGAGGTTGATCCCGGAACCGACTTGAAGGGGGCGGTGGTGCGCAGTCTCTTGTTTACCCACAGAGGCGTGGAGAACGAGCAGGTGCCGTTCCGCATCCAGGACGAGAGCGACGGCACCATCGCCTGGCTCGCGGTCGCGGTTCCTGCACTTGAGACGCTGCGGCGCGGCGGCCTGCTGCTCGTCGATGAGATCGACGCCAGCCTGCACCCGCACTTGGTCGAGATCCTGCTCGCCGCCTTCGAGGACCCGGAAATCAACAGGAAACATGCCCAGCTAATCTTCACCACCCACGACACGCACCTGCTCTCGCCGCAGAGCGACGTGAAGCTGGAACCGGAACAGGTCTGGATCACGGACAAGACCTATGACGGAGTCACGGAGCTGGCCTGCCTGGCCGAGTTCCCGAAGCATCCGGACGCCAACGTCGCCAAACGCTACCTGGCCGGTCGCTACGGAGGGGTCCCGAGGCTTGCACCCAGCATCCTAGCCGGCTTGGTCGATGTGGAAACGAGCCGACGGTGAGGGATCGACGCCCCCGTTCTCGTCAGCCGCGGCGTGCCGACGGGCGACGCATCCTGGTTGTGACCGAAGGGACAGTGACCGAACCGCAATACGTTCAGGGGCTCAACGCCTACCTACGGACCCATGGTGTAACGGCCACCGTGAAGACCACCGGTGTGGGGCAGGATCCGGTCAAGGTGGTGGAAAAGTGTATCGATTTGCGCGACTCCGAGGAGAGCAAGGGGAAGGAATATGCCTACGACGCCTGCATCTGCCTCGTAGACGCGGATCGGCACGTGCATCTGGAGGAAGCATGTCGTCGCGCCGAGGAGGAGGGAATCCTGCTGTTGGTCTCCAACCTGAAGTTCGAGGTGTGGTTGCGCTGGCACAAGGAACGCAAGGATGGCAGGTTATCAAGTCGGGAACTCGATACCGTTGTTAACAAGCTCGGTTTGGTTAAGGGCAAACGGTTGGTGGCGAGGTTCCCATTCGAGAACGTGGACACTGCCTGCAGCTACGCGAGCCAGGTGGATCCGGGGCTCGCCTCGGGTCGGAGGGGACCCGACCCCTCGTCAGCGATGCCAATCCTCGTCGACCTGATGAAGGGGAAGGAGGTCGTCTGAGGCGATGTCGGTCACTTCTGATGCGTTACCCATCCAGGTGGGCTATTCAGGCACGGCTCTCCGAGAGGCGTCTCCCCTTGTCGGGACGGGGTTCATGGTGACCCCTGAATAAGCCTCTAGAATGACTGATTTCGCATCAGTTTCCTGACAGAAAACAAGAAATCTCGAAACTGCGCGTTATCAGCTGTTACTGAAACTCGGGTGCGGTCCGTATGGTGGAAGGATGTGCGCAATGGCTGGTTACGTGCGCATCGGCTCAGAATGCAGCCATCGTCGTTTCCGTCGTCACGGCTTCACTGGCGCCCTGAAGCACGGCGCGTCGAGCAACCCGACCTTCTGTCGACCATGCCGCATGCGCAACGAGTCCACAACAGCGGGCAGCCCATCGCCGAGGGTGTCCCGGAGCCGCCCTCGACTCGCGAAGTCCAGCCTTGCCGCGGTCGACGCCGATCACATGGGGCCTAGGCAGACTGACCGGAACATCGCGACGCCGACACCTCTGGAGCAGGAAGTAAGGCGGCCTTCGACAAGTGCGCTGAGTGGCTTACTTCACGGCTATCCTCAGGTGTGGTTTGGTTAGGGGGTGGTGGGTTGGTTTTTGTGGTCTTAGGGGGGTGATTATTTGTGTTGTGGTGTTTTGTTGGTTTATAGTT
>CAMCJC010000183.1 GCA_945875065.1 uncultured Propionibacteriaceae bacterium
CGGCCTCCACGTCACCACCACCCGCGCCCACCTGCAACGCCTGCTTGAGCGGGGCAGCGTCATCCAGCGCGACGAGCGTGTCGGCGTCGGCCGCCCCCGGAAGCGCTACTACGCGCTGCCACTGCGCCAGCACGTGATGGACGTTCCGCGCAGCTACCACCTGCTGACAGAGGTCTTGGCCTCCGTTCTGGGGGGCAGCCCCGAGAAGGCCGAGGCCGCGGTCGCTGAGTGGGCACTGAAGACCATTGATCTCGACCTGCTTGGCATGGCCCTTGAGCAGCAGCCGACGTGGCCCGAGAAGGTCGCTGCCGTGCGGCGCCTTCTTATCCAGTGGGGCTACGAGCCGAGCGTGACGTCGGACGGAGACGACGCCACCGAGATCAAGATGGCCACGTGCCCGTTTCGGGCCGAGGCCGGGCAGTCCGTCGAGGTGGTGTGTGGCGCCCACCGCGGCCTGTTGAAGGGAGTCCTGAAGGTGCTGGGCGAGCCTGGTGCCGAGGTCGACCTTCAACCCTTCGCCCAGGGAACGACCTGTTTCCTGCGGCTCAGCCGGAGCCCCGGAGATCAAGGAGAGAGCAATGACTGACACGTCCCAGGTGGGCATCGACGGCCCCCTGACCGACCTGCTCGTCGACACGGGACGGTTCTTCACCCCCGGTGAAGTGTCGAAGGACCGCCGCTACGAGCGGCTCGCAGGCGGTGTCAGCGACTCCATGTACCGTGAGCGCTGGGCCTACGACAAGGTCGTCCGCTCCACCCACGGCGTCAACTGCACGGGCTCGTGCTCGTGGAAGGTCTACGTCAAGGACGGGATCATCACCTGGGAGGCGCAGCAGACCGACTACCCGAGCGTCGGTGCCGACAAGCCCGAGTACGAGCCGCGAGGCTGCCCTAGAGGCGCATCCTTCTCCTGGTACACGTACTCGCCGACGCGGGTGCGCTATCCGTACATCCGTGGCGTCCTGCTTCAGATGTACCGACAGGCCAAACTCGAGCACCGTGACCCCGTCGTCGCTTGGGCGTCGATCGTGCAGGACGAGGAAAAGTCCCGCGCCTACAAGCAGGCCCGGGGCAAGGGCGGCTTCGTGCGCGCGTCATGGGATGAGGCGGTCGAGATGGTCGCCGCCGCCCACACCTACATCATCAAACGCTACGGCCCCGACCGGATCGCCGGCTTCTCGCCGATCCCCGCGATGTCGATGGTCTCCCACGCTTCCGGCGCCCGCTACCACAGCCTCATCGGCGGCTGCATGTTGTCCTTCTACGACTGGTACGCCGACCTGCCGCCCGCCTCGCCGCAGGTCTACGGCGACCAGACCGATGTCCGCGAGTCCGGCGACTGGTGGGACGCCGGCTACCTGATGCTTTGGGGCTCGAACGTGCCCCTTACTCGTACGCCCGACGCCCACTGGATGGTCGAGGCCCGCTACCGCGGTCAGAAGGTCGTGGTCATGTCGCCCGATTACTCGGAGGCCACCAAGTTCGCCGACGAGTGGGTCCCGGTCGCGCCCGGCACCGACGCCGCGCTCGGCATGGCGCTCGGCCATGTCGTGCTCAAGGAGTTCTTCGTCGACCGGCGGGTGCCGTTCTTCGAGGAGTACAACAAGACCTACAACGACTCGCCGTTCCTCATTACCCTTGATGAGCAGCCCGATGGGTCGTACAAGATGGGCAAGAACCTCGTCGCCGGCGACCTAACCGGCCCGATCGCCGACCAAGCCAACGCCTTGTTCAAGCCGGTGGTCTGGGACGAGGCGACGGACGCCGTCGCCAGCCCGGGCGGCACCCTCGGCCACCGGTTCGGCGATGCCGACACCGGGCGTTGGAACCTAAAGCTCGGCGATATCAAACCCGCCCTGACCTTGATGGACACCCCCGGCTGGAGTGCGGCCGAGGTCGAGCTACCGTCGTTCGCGAGCGAGACCGAGCAGCCCTTCGGGCTTCGCCGAGGCGTGCCGACCAGGGTTGTCGACGGCCGCGTCGTAACCACCGTCTTCGACCTGCTGCTCGCCCAATACGGCGTGGCCCGGCCGGGTCTTGGCGGCGACTGGCCCAGGGACTTCGACGACGAGACCGGCGCCTACACGCCGGCGTGGCAGGAGACCATCACTAACGTCCCGGCCGCGCAGGTCATCCGGATCGCCCGGGAGTTCGCACTAAACGCGATCGATACCAACGGACGCTCCATGATCATCATGGGCGCTGGCGCCAACCACTGGTACCACGCCGACGTCATCTACCGCACGATGCTCACTCTCATCCAGCTGTGCGGCTGCGAGGGCCGTAACGGCGGCGGTTGGGCGCACTACGTCGGTCAGGAGAAGGCCCGCCCGATCACCGGTTGGGCAGCGATGGCTTTCGGCCTCGACTGGCACCGCCCTGCCCGGCAGATGATCCACACCGGCTACTGGTACATCCACACTGACCAGTTCCGCTACGACACCTTCGACGCCGGTGCCTTGTCCGCGAAGGAGTTCGGTAACAACGCGTTCGCCGGCAAGGCCACCTCCGACCTGTACGTGCAATCCGCGAAGATGGGCTGGATGCCGTTCTTCCCGCAGTTCGAGAAGAACCCCCTGGAGCTGACCAAGGAAGCGGCCGCCGCCGGCCAGGAAGCGCCCGACTATGTTGTCGACCAATTGAAGCAGGGCGAGCTGAAATTCGCCGTAGAAGACCCGGACAACCCGGAGAACTTTCCACGGGCGCTGACGCTGTGGCGCTCCAATCTGATCGGCAACACCGCCAAGGGCGACGAGTACTTCCTCAAGCATCTCCTCGGGACCGACAACGCGGTGACGGCAAAGGAAGCCGAGGGCGACCAGCGCCCCAAGGACCTTCTCTGGCGTGACGAGGCCCCCGAGGGCAAGCTTGACCTGTTGCTGACGCTCGACTTCCGCATGACGTCGTCGACACTGATGTCGGACGTGCTGCTGCCGGCAGCGACGTGGTACGAGAAGCACGACATCAACACCACGGACATGCACCCATTCATCCACCCATTCACGCCGGCGATCAACCCGCCGTGGCAGGCCAAGACAGATTGGGAAACATTCCAACTGCTCGCCGATAAGCTTTCCGAGTTCGCCGTCGACCACCTCGGGGTGCGCCAAGACCTGATATCGACGCCGCTGATGCACGACTCGCCCGACGCGATGGCCACCCCCCACGGCATCACGAAGTACTGGGCAAAGGGCGAGATCGATCCGATCCCGGCCGTGACTATGCCGCGCCTGACAGTCATCGAACGGGACTACACCGCCATCGGGGCCAAATACGGCACCGTCGGCCCGCTGCTCGACAAGCTCGGCACCGCCCAGAAGGGTCTTGTTACCGACGTCACGTCGGCCATCGCGTACCTCAAGGGCAAGAACGGCACTCGCCGTGGCGGCCCCGCCGATGGCCGCCCGCGGCTGGACAACGGGATCGACGTCGCCGAGGCGATCATGTCGCTGGCCGGAACCACCAACGGTTATCTTGCGACCGAGGGCTTCAAGACGTTGGAAAAGCGCGTCGGTGTTGAGCTTCACGACCTCGCTGCCGAACACGAGGGCAAGCACATCAAGTTCCAAGACATCGTCGCCCAGCCGCAGCCGGTGATCACGTCGCCGGAATGGTCGGGCTCGGAGTCCGGCGGACGTCGCTACGCGCCGTTCACCATCAACGTCGAACGCATGAAGCCGTGGCATACACTCACCGGGCGCATGCATTTCTTCCTCGACCACGACTGGATGATCGCGCTCGGCGAGCAGCTGCCCACCTACCGCGGCCCCCTGAACATGACCCAACTGTTCGGTGAGGCCCCGCCCGGCGAGGTCAACGAACTCGGGGTATCCGTGAGGTACCTCACTCCACACTTCAAATGGGCGATCCACTCGCAGTACCAGGACAACTGGTTCATGCAGACGCTCTCCCGCGGTGGCCAGCAGATCTGGATCAGCCCGCAGGACGCGGCCAAGGTCGGAATCAAGGACAACGACTGGGTCGAGTTGGTCAACCGTAACGGCGTCGTCAGCTGCCGCGCGATCGTCTCGCACCGCATGCCCGAAGGCACCGTTTACATGTACCACGCTCAGGACCGCCTCATCGAGGTTCCCCTCACCGAACGTGACGGCCGCCGCGGCGGCATCCACAACTCGATGACCCGCATCATGATCAAGCCGACGCACATCGCCGGCGGCTATGGCCAGATCGCCTTCGCGTTCAACTACTACGGACCAACGGGCAACAACCGTGACGAAGTCACGATGATCCGCAAGCGTTCGCAGGACGTCAAGTACTTCTGAGCCGGAAAGGACCTCAACATGCGAATCATGGCCCAGATGGCGATGGTGATGAACCTCGACAAGTGCATCGGGTGTCACACCTGCTCGGTGACCTGCAAGCAGGCTTGGACGAACCGGTCCGGAACGGAATACGTCTGGTTCAACAACGTCGAGACTCGCCCCGGTCTCGGCTATCCGCGGCGCTACGAGGACCAGGACAAGTGGCAGGGCGGCTGGGAGGTCACCAAGCGGGGCCGCCTGCGACTCAAGGGCGGCGGCCGCTTCCACAAACTTTGGAACATCTTCGGCAACCCGAGGATGCCTGAGATCGACGACTACTACGAGCCGTGGACCTACGACTACCAGAGCTTGCTCAACGCCCCGGCTGGCAAGCACTTTCCGGTCGCCCGTGCGCATTCGCTGATCACGGGCGAGAAGATGACGCCGCAGTGGGGCCCGAACTGGGATGACGACCTCGGCGGCACCGTCGAGTTCGGCCACCAGGATCCGATGCTCAAGGGCATTGAGGACAAGGTGAGGTTCGAGTTTGAGCAGACGTTCATGTTCTATCTGCCCCGCATCTGTGAGCACTGCCTCAATCCGGCGTGCGCTGCGTCGTGCCCCTCCGGAGCGATCTACAAACGCGAGGAGGATGGCATCGTCCTGGTCGACCAGGACCGCTGCCGCGGCTGGCGAATGTGCATCTCCGGATGCCCGTACAAGAAGATCTACTTCAACCATCGCACCGGCAAGGCCGAGAAGTGCACGTTCTGCTACCCGAGGATTGAGCACGGCATCCCGACGGTGTGCGCGGAGACGTGCGTCGGCCGTCTTCGCTACATCGGGCTCATGCTCTACGACGCCGACGCTGTGCTGCCCGCGGCGGCCGAACGCGACGACGCCGCCCTGTACGACAAGTTCCTGACGGTCTTCCTCGATCCGGAGGACCATAAGGTCCGCGCCGAGGCCGCCCGACAGGGCATCCCCGCCGACTGGATCGAGGCCGCGCGTCGCTCCCCGGTCAAGAAACTGATCCTCGACCACAAGGTGGCGCTGCCATTGCACCCGGAGTACCGCACCATGCCGATGGTCTGGTACATACCGCCGCTTTCACCCATCGTCGATCAAGTCGCTGCTACGGGCCACGACGCCGAGGACGTTGGCAACCTGTTCGGCGCGATCGACGCTCTGCGCATCCCCATCGAGTACCTCGCGAACCTGTTCACCGCCGGCAACGTTACGCCAGTTCGTGCATCGCTGGAGAAGATGGCCGCGATGCGCTCCTACATGCGCGATATCAACCTTGGCGGCGCTGGCAACCAGGAGATCGCCGCTCGAATAGGCATGACCGGACAGCAGGTCGAGGACATGTTCCGGCTCCTCGCGATCGCGAAGTACGATGAGCGCTACGTGATCCCGCCGTCGCACAAGGAACAGGCGCACGCGCTTGAGGCGATCAACACCGAGTGCCCCGTGGGGGAGGGGGACGCCAGCGTCACCGGTGGACCCGTCCCCGTCACGATCGGCAGTTTCTCCGATGCCAAGGCCCGCCGCAGCGAT
>CAMCJC010000184.1 GCA_945875065.1 uncultured Propionibacteriaceae bacterium
GCCCCTAGCCACAACACCCCCGTTCACCCAGGACGGCGATTCGCGCACGGTAGGGGCCGGGGACGATCGGCCACGGGTTTGCTGCCGTTTGACGCCCCATTAACGCTTGACGCCCCATTAGGTCGGACCGGCGTCGGCTTGTCGCAGAAGGCCGGCTGATCCCCCTCTTAACATGGGCCCTCTGCGACGGGTAGCGTCGCAGACACCCGATTCGCGCGGAGCCGCGCGAGGAAGAAGGACAACATGGCAACCATCGTCGTGCTGGGCTCAGGCATCATGGCCACCGCCCTTGCCACGCCACTGACCGACAACGGACACCAGGTGCGCCTCGTCGGGACCCACCTCGATCGGGAGATCATCTCGTCGATCCAGGAAACTGGCATCCACCCGAACCTTGGCCTCAAGGTCCCCGACGGCACGACCGCCTACCAGCTTGAGGACGCCGAAACTGCGTTCGAGGGCGTCGACCTAGTTATGAGCGGCGTCAACTCTTTCGGCGTCGAATGGGCCGGCCAGCAGCTGGCCAAGCTCCTGCGACCCGGCATGCACGTCATCGCCCTCGCCAAGGGTATGCACGCCGACGACGACGGCAACCTCACCATCTTGCCCAGGCTGCTCGCATCCCAGATCCCCGACGACCTCCGCAGCCAGCTGACGTTCTCCGCCATCGCTGGCCCCTCGATCGCCGGTGAGGTCGCCGTCCACCGCCACACCTCCGTCGTCTTCACCGGCGATACCCCCGAACAGCTTGAGCGCTGGCGCGAGATGTTCGCGACGCCCTATTACCACGTGTGGACGAACCCGGATTTCGTGGGCGTCGAGGTCTGCGCCGCCACCAAGAACTGCTACGCGTTCGGGGCGGGCTTCATGCAGGGCCTCCTCGACGCGATGGGCGACGAAGCCGGCGACCGCTACGTCAATTTCAACTACGGCGCCGCCCTGTTCGGTCAGGCCTCGGTGGAGATGATCCAGTTCATGGAACTCCTTGGCGGGCAGCCGACCACACCGATCGGCCTTCCGGGCATCGGCGACTGCTTCGTCACCTCGATGGGCGGCCGGAATGTCAAGTGCGGCCGACTCGTCGGCAGCGGCCTGACGTTCAGCGAGGCCCGCGCTCAAATGCCGGGGGTCACCCTCGAAGGCGCCGCCGCGATCGTAGTGATCGGCAAGGCGATCAACCGCCTCACCGAGCGCGGCGTCATCCCCGCCGACCGGTTCCCGCTGCTTCGCCACCTGTACGAGGTCGTCGGGCTGGACCAGCCGGTGAACATGCCGTGGGACACCTTCTTCGGCAGCAACGGCTCGGGGCAGGCCTGAGCCATGGCTAGGGCGGCAGAGATCCTCGACGCGTTGGAGGCGCGCGCGTCGACTTCCGCCGAGGAACTCGCCGCCCTGATCGGCGTCAGCAAACGCACCCTGGCCTCGGAGGTCGCAAACCTCCAGGACCTCCTCAGCGGCGCCGCCAGCATTACCCAGTACTCGGGTCGCTACCGCCTTCTCGTCGCCGACCCGGCCCGCTTCCGCACGCTTCGCGCCGGGCTCGGCGGCCCATCCTTCAACGACCCCGCGACCCGCGCGTCGTTCATCTTCGCCCGCCTGTTCCGCGCCGGCGGCCCGGTCCGGATCGAGGAACTCGCCACCGCCATGTCGGTGGGCCGCACCACGGTCGTCGCCGATCTGGCGCGCGTCCGCGAGATGCTCGCCGGGACTGAACTCAAGATCGAGGGCCGCACCCACGTCGGCCTGCGTCTGACCGGTCCCGAACTCCAGCAGCGGCTGCACATCCTGCGCCACCACTACCCCCTCGCCTACCCCGACGGCCTCGACGCCGTTGCCCGCATCGTCACCGCATTCGTGGCCGCCGAGGGGCTTGATTCCGCCCGGGCCAACGAGCTGACGCGGTGGGCCCGTGTCGCCGTCGACCGCATCCACGGCGGCCACCGCGTCGGGTCGCTGTGCTCGCCGCACCGCCGTCTCGTCGGCACCCCTGCCCACGCGATGGCCGGCCGCCTCGCCGACCTCCTCGACGCGCCTTTCGATGACGACGAGGTCGTCTTTCTCACTCTGCCAGTCGCGGGGATGCGCGCCCCCTCCGACTCCCTCGTAGCCGCCCGTCTGGGCGACGACGACGCCTCCTCCGCCGACCTGGTCCGGGGAATCCTCGCCACCATCCACTCCGAGATGGACATCGACCTAACCGGCACGTCGTTCCTCGACGAGTTCGCCCGGCACCTGGCCTACATGCTCAACCGGATGAAGCTGAAGATCTGGGTCGACGACTCGGGCGTCGCGACGATCGGGCAGGAGTTTCCCGTTGCCCACCGCATGGCGACCCTCGCCTCCCGTGTCATCGAGGAACAGGTGGGCCTGCCCGTCGACTCCTCCGAAGTCGGGTTCCTGGCCGCTTACTTCCAGGTGTTCCTGGAGTCCGCGGGCCGCCGCGCCACCGATCCGCTGCGCGTCGCCATCATCGCTACGAACGGCCTGGTCACCGCCGAGTTGACGCGCCTTCAGCTCGGGCGCCTGCTCCCCGAGACCACCCAGTACGAGATCCTCACCCGCGCCGCCGCCACCGCCGATGCCCTCCGCCGCCGCGATCTCGTAGTCGTCACGGGCGACGAGGACGTCGATTGCGCCGCACCGGTCCTGCACGTCCGCCGCGTCCTCGACCGCACGGCTCTCGCCCGCGAACTCGAAGCCCTTCAGCTTCGCCTTCCCGGCCGCACGCCCGCCAGCAACGCCGCCGTCCTAACCCGGGCCCTCGACGAGCAACGCTTCTTCGCGCTCCCCGCCGACACCGACTACCCCGACGCAGTCGAGTACATGATCGGTCACCTTGAGGCCCGCGGACTAGCCGATCCGGGTTTCGGGCAGCGCATCCGAGACCGCGGCGCCCTCACTCCGCTCGACCCGTACGTCGGTTTCCCCCACGCCACTCTGCCCGCCGCCGACGTCCTCCTCGCCATCGGTGTCATCCCTCGGCGGCCCGACGAGCCAGGCGTGCGCCTGATCGTCCTTCTCGGAGTCCCTACCGAACCCGACCGCGGCGAGGACCTCCTCGTAGCCCTCTACGACGCCGTCCTGCGGCTGGGCAGCCGCAAGGCCCTCCTCGACCAGCTGTGTCAGCTCACCACTTACGAGGAGTTCTTCTACTTCCTCGCCACCCATCAGACGGAAGGCTGAACGATGACGTTCTGGACCATAGTGATCGCCCTGGGCTTGGCCTGGGTCGTGCAGTCCTGGCTGTCCTTCAAGCAGACTCAGCGGTTCACGAAGCTGTTCGTCGAGCTGCGCCGCAAAGGCCGCGTGGCGATGGGCAAGTTCCGCGGCGGCATCGTCGCCGGCTCCATCGTGATGCTCGTGATCGACGACGACGACCGAGTCCTTGAGGGCCACCGCCTCGGCGGCGTTACAGTGCTGGCGAGGTTCAAGCCCCTCGATATCTACAACGGCCAGTACGTCGGGATGATCGACCCCGACGCGGTCGCCCCGCTCGGCCGCCCCGTTGTCAGGGCCGTGACGAACCTGCGCCACAACTACGAGGTCGTCATGGGTGGCGGTACCCCGGCCGAACCGCCGACTGCGTTCAGCCGCCTAATCGACAAACTCCCCGGCATCAAGCCGAAGGAGCGGAACCTGCCCAGCCCGGTCGCAGCGGCGCCGAGAAAGAAGGTCCTGGTCCGCCGCCAGGCCACGTAACCCTAGAGTCCCCACCCCATCCCGTCTGGCGCGGACGCCAGACGCCCAAGAAACGGCCCGACGGGATCGTCGCGCCCTAAAACACCCGAAAGGAGTGGAAATGACCAAAGTCATGGAGTATCTGTCGCGCAGCGCTGAATGGTTCATCGGACTGTTCAATGAGGGCGCGAAGACGTTCCTCAGCTGGATGTCCGGCATCGTCCCGCTGGTACTCATGCTGCTGATCGCCATGAATGCCCTGATCGCCCTGATCGGCGAGGAGCGCATCAACCGGTTCGCCGCCAAGGCCGGCAAGAACGTCATCAGCCGCTACCTGATCCTGCCCTGGATCGGCGCGTTCTTCCTGACCAACCCCGCCGCGTTCACACTCGGCCGGTTCCTGCCCGAGGCCTACAAGCCCGGCTATTTCGCATCCGTCGCGCAGATGGTGCACACCAACAACGGCCTGTTCCCGCACAACAACCCTGCGGAACTGTTCGTGTGGGCGGGCATCGCGCAGGGCATCACCCAGCTCGGTCTCAATAGCAGCGAGCTTGCGGTCCGCTACCTGCTCCTCGGCGTGATCCTGAACTTCCTGGGCGGCTGGGTCACCGACTTCACCACCCAGTACGTCGCCAAACAGCAGGGCGTGACCCTGTCGAAGGAGGTGCACACTCATGGCTGAGTACCGCACGATCGTGGTGACCAAGGGCGCAGGCGGCTTCGGCGGCCCCCTGACCCTAACCCCCGATGAGAAGCGCAACAAGATCGTCTACATCGTCGGTGGCGGCCAGCGTCCCGCAGTCGTCGACAAGATCGCGGAGCTGACCGGAGCCGAGCCCGTAAACGGCTTCAACACCCGCATCCCCGACGACGAGCACTTCTGCGCCGTCATCGACTGCGGAGGGTCGCTGCGCTGCGGCCTGTACCCGAAGAAGGGCATCCCGACGATCAACGTCATGCCCACCGGCAAGACCGGCCCCCTCGCCCAGCACATCCACGAGGGCATCTACGTCTCCGCCGTAGACGTCGACCAGGTGCGCGCTGCGGATGATGACGAGGCGGCCGCCGCCGAAGCCGCGCCCCAAGCTGCTGCCTCGGCCGAGGGAGAGCGCCCCAAGAAGCTCACCGAGCAGATGGCGGAACAAGAGAACAAGAGTCTCCTCCAGCGGATCGGTCTAGGCGCGGGTCGCGTCATCGCCGTGTTCTTCCAGGCGGGCCGGAACGCCATCCAGATGATGATCAACACGATCCTCCCATTCATGGGCTTCGTCGCGATGATCATCGGCGTCGTCAAAGCCTCGGGTCTCGGCGACTGGTTCTCGCACCTGATGATCCCGCTCGCCGGCACCGGTTGGGGCCTGATGCTCCTCGGCTTCATCTGTTCGCTGCCGTTCCTGTCGCCGCTGCTCGGCCCCGGCGCAGTCATCGCCCAGATCATCGGTACCTTCATCGGCGTCGAGATCGGCAAGGGCAACGTCCCGCCGCAGCTGTCCCTGCCGGCCCTGTTCGCGATCAACACGCAGAACGCCTGCGACTTCATCCCCGTCGGCATGGGCTTGGCCGAGGCGGAACCCGAGACGATCGAGGTCGGCGTCCCCGCCGTCTTGTACTCGCGGTTCCTCAACGGCGTTCCGCGCGTCGCGATCGCTTGGCTGGCCAGCATCGGCCTCTATTCTCAATCCTGAACCGAAAGGACTGAAATGCCTTACACCACCAAAATCGTCGAAGTCGGGCCCGATGCCGGCGACTTTCTCGAGCAGGACATGGCCATCACTTTCGCCGGAAACGCCCCCGAGGAGTTGCGCCCATACTGCTTCCTCGTCGAAGCCGCGACCCTGAACGGCGACATCGCCGTCGGGCAGGTCGTGCGGATCGACGAGCAGGTCTGGGACATCACCGCCGTGGGCGAGGTCGCCCAGCAAAACCTGGCAAACCTCGGCCACGTGACGCTGGTGTTCGACGGCGAGGCCGCCCCGAGGATGCCTGGTGCCATCCACGTCGCGGGCACCTACGACGCCCCGGCGCTCGCCCTCGGCGCTCAGCTGGTGTTCGGCGATGACAAGTGACGTCCTGATCGACGCGCTCGCCCGCGCCACCGACACCGTCGCAGCGACGGTGGGGCGCGGGGTCCTGGCCGAGAC
>CAMCJC010000185.1 GCA_945875065.1 uncultured Propionibacteriaceae bacterium
ATCCGCCAGGCGATCAGCCCCGAGAGCATCTGAGGTCAGCTATGAGCATCGACACCAACACGATCCGTCAGGTCATTGAACAGGTCGTTCGCGAGATGGCCGCCGTTTCGCCGGCCGCGGCCCCGGCCGCGGGAGGCACCTCGACGATGCCCGCCACCGCCGCTGGCAAGCTGACGTTGGCGGAGACGGGCGACGCACAGCGTGGCACCGATCCGAAGGAAGTCGTCGTCGCACTGTCACCCGCGTTCAGCACGCTGATCCACGAGACGATCATCGGCCTGCCGCATTCCGCGGTCCTGAAGGAGATCGCCGCCGGCATTGAGGAGGAGGGGCTGAGCTACCGCTTCGTCCGGGTCTACAAGACCGCCGACGTCGGCTTCGTCGCCCACGAGGCCGCGAAGCTCTCCGGCTCGGGCATCGGCATCGGCATCCAGTCCCGCGGCACCACCGTGATCCACCAGAAGGATCTCCCGCCGCTCAGCAACATCGAACTGTTCAGCCAGTCCCCGCTTATCGACCTGGAAACCTTCCGGGCGATCGGGAAGAACGCGGCCAAGTACGCCAAGGGCGAGTCCCCCGAGCCCGTGCCGATCCGAAACGACCAGATGGCCCGCCCGAAGTACCAGGCCATCGCGGCCCTCCTGCACAACAAGGAAACAGCCCAGTGCGACCTGGGCAAGAAGAGCCAGGCCCTGCGGGTCAGCAACGCCTAGGAGATCGACATGGATCAGGAACAGCTCATCCGTCAAATCATGGCCGAGGTCATGAAGTCCCTCGGCGACAACTCCGTAGCCTTCGCCAAGAACACCCCGGCGCCGGTCGCACCCGCTGCCGCACCGGCGGCGTTGGGCTCGAAGATCGGACGTGAGGAATACCCGCTGGCCGAGAAGCACCCGGAACTGGTGAAGACCAACACCGGGGTCCCGCTGACCGACTTGACCTTCGACAAGGTCAAGTCGGGGCAACTCAAGCCGGAGGACTTCCGAATCTCCTCGGCCACGCTGGAGCTTCAGGCCCAGGTCGCTGACGCCGACGGGCGCCAGACCCTGGCACGGAACTTGCGGCGCGCTGCCGAGCTGGTGGCCGTCCCAGACGCCCGCCTGCTGGAGATCTACAACGCCCTGCGTCCGTACCGTTCGACCAAGGCCGAGCTGTACGACATCGCCGCAGAACTGGAAGGCACCTACGGCGCCAAGGTCAGCGCCGACTTCGTCCGCGAAGCCGCCGACGTGTACGAAGCCCGCGGCCGCCTTCGGGTTGACTGATAGCGCGGAGGGGACGAATGAAGCTCGTAGCTGGAATAGATATCGGCAACGCCACCACTGAGGTGGCGCTGGCCGAGGTTGGCGCCAAGGTGCGGTTTCTCGCGAGCTCCATCGTCCCCACCACCGGCATCAAAGGCACCAGCGCCAACGTCAAGGGCGTCTTCCACGCCCTGAGCGAGGCCCTCGGCAAGGCCGGGCGGCGCATCGACGAACTCGACGGGATCCGTGTCAACGAGGCAGCCCCCGTCATCGGGGACGTCGCGATGGAGACCATCACCGAGACGATCATCACCGAGTCGACGATGATCGGCCACAACCCCGCTACTCCAGGCGGCCTTGGTATCGGGGTCGGCCGCACCGTCGCCTTCGCCGACCTTCCGTCCGCGCCGACGGGGGAAGCGACGATCCTCGTCGTCCCCCGGGAAATCCCCTATGACCAGATCGCGCAGGGCATCAACGCCGCGGCGGAGCGAGTCAAGATTACCGGCGCAATCCTCCAGGCCGACGACGGGGTCCTCGTCCACAACCGTCTCACTCGCAAGATCCCGATCGTCGACGAGGTTCGGCTCATCGAGAAGGTGCCGCTCGGCATGACCGCCGCGATCGAGGTGGCCGATATCGGACGCATCGTCGAGGTGCTGTCGAACCCGTTCGGCATCGCCACCTTGTTCGAGCTGGACTCCGAGGACACCCGATCCGTCGTGCCCCTCGCGCGGTCGCTCGTCGGGAATCGCTCGGCGGTAGTCATCAAAACCCCTAAGGGCGACGTTCAAGAGCGTCGAATCCCCGCAGGGCACCTAACATTCCGCGGTGAGAACACCCTCGACGTCGACGTCGACCTCGGAGCCACAGCCATCATGGATGCGGCATCCCGGGTCCGTTCCCTCGCCGACATTACCGGCGAACCCGGCACGAACGTCGGCGGAATGATGGAGAAGGTCCGGGTCACCATGGCGCAGCTGACCGGCCAGCATCCACGCGACATCCGCATCACCGACCTGCTGGCCGTCGACACCCAGGTGCCACAGGCCGTTGCGGGCGGCATCGCGAACGAGTTCTCGATGGAGGCCGCGGTCGGCATCGCCGTCATGGTCAAGGCCGACCGCCTCCAGATGGAACGCATCGCCCACGAATTGGCCGCACAGCTGAGCATCCCCGTCGAGGTCGGCGGCGTGGAGGCCGACATGGCCATCCGCGGTGCCCTCACCACGCCCGGCACGGCGGCACCGATCGCGATCCTCGACATGGGCGCCGGCTCGACCGACGCCTCGGTCATGCGCCCCGACGGGTCCGGAGAATCGATCCATCTGGCGGGGGCGGGGAACATGGTCACCCTAATGATCCAGTCCGAGCTCGGGCTCGATAGCTTCGACGCCGCCGAGGACATCAAGCGCTACCCGCTCGGGAAGGTCGAAACCGTCTTCAACATCCGCCACGAGGACGGCACCGTCCAGTTCTTCGACGAACCGCTGCCCGGTCACATCTACGCGAGGGTCGTGGTGCTCAAGCCCGAGGGTCCCGTGCCCGTCGATACCGACCTGCCGGTCGAGACCATCCGCCAGGTGCGGATTCGCGCCAAGGAACGCGTGTTCGTCACGAACGCGCTGCGTGCCCTGAAGCGAGTCTCGCCCACCGAGAACGTGCGCGACATCGATTTCGTGGTCCTCGTGGGCGGCTCCGCCCTCGACTTCGAGATTCCGCAGTTGGTGACCAAAGCCCTCTCGGAGTTCCGCGTAGTCGCGGGCCGTGCCAATATTCGAGGAACTGAGGGGCCGCGGAACGCGGTTGCCACCGGTCTCGCCCTGAGCTGGGGGGAGTCGTGACGGAACCACGCCCTACCCTCAACGTCGCTGCACACGACCGAGTCAGCGACGCCGCTCTCACCCAGGTCCTCCTCGGAATCGAGGAGGAGGGGGTGCCATATCTGGTGCAGCGCTCCACCGAACTCAATCCCCTCGGCCTCGCCCACGACGCTGCGGTGTCTTCGCGACTCGGCGTCGGTGTCGGCATCAGCCTCGACTATGCCGTCGTCACCACAGACAAGCTGTGCGAGGACCGCCCGTATCTCGCCCACCACCTTGGCGTCAGCCCCGAGGCCGACCGGATCATCGGATCAAACGCGGCCCGCCTGGTAAAGCGCCTACCCCTTCGACTCGCCGAAACCGAGAGGAGCCACTGATGCAAGCGCTGGGAACCATTGAGGTCGTTGGCCTCGTAGCCGGCATCGAGGCCGCGGACGTCGCGTGCAAGGCCGCCGACGTCAAGCTCATCGGGTATGAACTCGCCAAGGGCGGCGGGTACGTCACCATCAAGGTCGAGGGCCAGGTCGGCGCGGTCAAGGCCGCGATGTCGGCCGCCGAGGCAGCCGCTTCGAAGCTCGCGCGAATCGTCAGCGTGCTGGTAATCCCGCGCCCGCACCGCGACACCGAGACTCTCGTCTACTCCAAGGACACAGTCGGATTGACCGCCCCGGAGCAACCCTCGAAGCCCCCGGCCCCCGAGCCGCAGCCCACCTGGGCGAAGCCGACAGAGGAGGCGCCCAAGGCCCAAGAGCCCGAGGCGAAGCCGGTTGACGAGATTCCCGAAGCTGAGGTGACTCCGGCCGAGCCGGAGCCTCAGCCGGTGCAAACACCATCGACCAAGGCGCCGGTAAAGGAAACGGCCCGACAACCACGAACCGGGGGAGCCACCCCGACCCGCAGAAACAGGAGGAAGCAGTCATGAGTGAAGCCCTAGGCATGATCGAGACCAAGGGATTCGTCGGCGCGGTCGAAGCCGCTGATGCCATGGTCAAGTCCGCGAACGTGTCCCTGATCGGTAGCGAGAAGATCGGCGCCGGGCTCGTCACGGTGATGGTGCGTGGCGACGTCGGCGCGGTCAAAGCCGCCGTCGACGCCGGGTCCGCAGCCGCCGACCGGGTTGGTGAGCTTATCTCGCAGCACGTCATCCCGCGGCCCCACACTGACGTCGAGAAGCTCCTGCCGAAGGCATGAGTACCACCCCGATCGTCGACGAGGCCCTGGTCCGCGAGGTCGTTGACCGCGTTCTGGCCGAGCTAGGCCAGGCCCGGAAACGACCGGGGGTTCTCGTGCTGTTCTCGGGTGCACTCCTCGGTTTCGAGGACGCCCTTGGCGCCCTAGGCAGGCTAGTTGCCGACGGTTGGCAGCTCGACTGGCGACAAACCCCGTCGGCCGAGCGGATCCTTGACCAGGACGCGATCGCCCGCGTCGGCATGACCCACGCCGGCCCTGAGCTCGTCCGCAGTCACGACGTCCTCATCGTGCCGACGCTGACCGCCAACCTCGCGGCGAAGGTCGCGCATGGCATCGGGGACTGCGTAGCCTCGAACCTGATGGCCGAGTTCATCATGACCGGCAAGAAGGTGGTCGCCTCCGTGGCCGGTGCCTGCCCAGACGCGCCGGAGAAGCGGGCCTGGTTCCCCGACATGCCTGAGGGCTACGCCGCCATGCTGAGAGAAAACCTGGCGCGCCTGGAATCGTTCGGCGTGCACCTGACCACAGCCGCCCGCCTCGATCAAGCCTTAACCAAGCAAAGCGCCGCTGAGACGTCGATCCTCGACTGCGCCCTGTCCCTGGTTACCGAGGGCACCTTAGCCGGGGTGCTCGACGGGTCGACACTGCATCTCCAGCCCCGCGCGCTGGTGACGGCCCTGGCTCAGGACGCGGCGCGGGAGCGTGGCATACGGCTGATCCGTACCGAGAGGAACTGACATGTACCTGGCGAAGGTCATCGGGACTGTCGTCTCGACCAGCAAGGATGAACGGCTGGTCGGGTTCAAACTCCTGCTCACCCAGCGGGTGTTGGGCGATGGCAGCCCCGTCGGCCTGCAGGAGGTTGCGGTCGACACCGTTGGCGCCGGCGTCGGCGAGACAGTCATCATGACCAAGGGCAGTTCCGCCAGGTACGCCGCTGATCGACAGCAAGCGCCGCTGGACGCGACGATCGTCGGTATCGTCGACACGGTAGAGGTGGAGGTCTGACATGCCCGCCGTCTACACGCGAACGGGGGACAAGGGGGACACCGGCCTGTTCGGCGGTAGCCGGGTAGCCAAGCAGGGTCTTCGGGTCGAAGCCTATGGGAGCGTCGACGAGGCAAACGCGGAACTCGGCCGTGCGAAGGCGACGCTGCCACCGGGGGAGTGGCGCGTCCGCGTCCACGGCATCCAGCAGCGCCTGTTCGTCCTCGCCGCCGAGCTCGCCTCCGACGAACGGGGCGCCCAGATCCTGGCGGACCGCGTCGACGACGAGGACGTCACCGCGCTGGAGCATCTGATCGACGACTGCTTGGCCATCACGGGCCCGCAGACCGAGTTCGTGGTTCCCGGACGCGACGAGCGTTCTGGGTGCTTCCATGTCGCCCGGACCGTCGTCAGACGCGCGGAGCGGCGAGTGCTGACGCTCTCGGAGGTCGAACCGGTCCGGTCCGAAGTCATCCGCTATCTCAGGCGCCTGTGCGACGCGGGGTAGGCGCTGTCCCGCGTCGCCGCGCCCGGGGGCGAGGACGTACTCGTCCCGACCGTGCGGGCGGCGGTG
>CAMCJC010000186.1 GCA_945875065.1 uncultured Propionibacteriaceae bacterium
GTTGCGCCTGCTTAACGCCCTGATCCCGCACGTGACCCCCGGCAGCTTGCGGGGCACCGTGACGGTCGATGGTCTGAACACGGCCACGGCGGGGCTCACCGAGGTCGGGATGCGCACCGCCACCGTCTTCCAGAACCCCGCGACCCAGTTCTTCACGACGACGGTGGCCGACGAGCTCGCGTTCGCCGGCCAGAACTACCAGGTCCCGGCCCCTAAGATTCGACGTCGCCGCGCTCAAGCCCTCGCCGACCTGGGCATCGAGGACCTCGCCGACCGTGACCTCCGCGGGTTGTCCGGCGGGCAGCTCCAGAAGGTCGCGTGCGCGCAGGCGCTCGCCCAGCGGGCCCCGATCGTCCTGATGGACGAGCCCACCTCCAACCTCGATCCCGAGGCCATCGACGCCATCCGTGATCTCGTCTCTCGCCTAAAGGCTCTCGGCCACACCATTCTCGTCGCCGAGCACCGCGTCTACTTCTTGGCCGGCCTCGTCGACCAGGCCCTGCTCGTCGACGAGGGTCGCATCGCCGCCCGCATGTCCGGCGACGACTTCTTCGCCATGTCCGACGACGACCGGCGGCGCCTCGGGCTGCGCACCCTCATCCGCCCCGAGCTGCCCGGGGAGGTCGTGAACGTCCTGGCGGTCGGCGGCTCCGCCCCCGCCGATAACACCCCCGGGCTGGTCATCGAGAACTTGGTCGTCGAGCGCGGTGAACACACCATCTTGGACATCGGCCGCCTCAGCTTCCCGGCCAGCTCCATCACTGGGATCGTCGGCCCGAACGGCATCGGCAAAACCACCCTCGTGCGGGCCATCTGCCGGCTTCAGAAGGCCCGACGCGGCGTCCGCATCACCCTCGACGACGCCCCCCTGAACCCCGGCCAGGCGTTCCTCGTGATGCAGGACGTCCACCGCCAGCTGTTCGCCGAATCCGTCGCTGACGAGGCCAGCGCCGCCCAACTCGCCCGCCTCGACCTCGAGCACCTGGCCAACCGGCACCCGCTGTCCCTGTCGGGTGGGCAGAAGCAGCGGCTCGTCATCGCCACCGCCATCGATCAGGATGCCCGCGTCGTCATCCTCGACGAGCCGACCTCCGGCGTCGACCATCGCCACCTGATGTCCATCGCCGCCGAGCTGCGTGCCCTCGCCGACGACGGCCGGGTCGTCATCGTCGTCAGCCACGACGCCGAGTTCCTCTCCGAATGCGCGGATCGCCTGATCCGCCTGACTTGAAAGGAAGCCATGACCACGTCAGCGCAACCCTTGGACGAGGGGAAGGCCACGATGACAGTCGCCGACCTGATATCCCCCGCCCGGCCCAAGATGATCCTCTCGGCCGTGTGCACGGCGTTCGGGGCGCTCCTGGCGGTGGTGCCGTTCATCGCATTGCACAAGATGGCGGCGATCTGGCTCGGCGAGGACCAGACGACGGGGCTGCTAGGCCAACCCGTAACCTGGGCGGTCATCGCCGTCGTCGCCCTCGCCGGCTCCCAACTCCTGTATCTCTCCGGGCTCGGCATCACCCACCTCGCGGAGGCGAAGCTGCGCCACCAGCTGCGCCGCCGCCTCGTCGACGCCTTCAGCCGCCTGCCGCTCGGCCGTGTCGCCGAGACTCCGCGTGGCGCGATCCGAAAGATCGTGTGCGACGACACGTCGTCCATCCACACCCTCGTAGCGCATGTCCCAGGCGACGCCACGAACGCGGCCGTCGGCGCCCTGGCCGGCCTCGGCTACCTCCTGTGGGTGGATTGGCGGCTGACGCTGGCGATCTTCGGCCTCTGGGTCCTCGTCGCCATCGTCTTGATGGGCACGATGCCACGAACCCTCGGCAAGATCACCGAGCGCTTCGCCGAGGCCCAGACGAAGGTGGCGGCGGCCACCGTCGAGATGCTGGAGGGCATCAAAGAGATCAAGAACTTCCAGGCCGCCGAGGCCACCCGCACTCGCTTCAACCAGGCCCGCGAGGAGTTCGCCAAGTTCTCGTACGAGTGGCTGCGAGCCTCCGGCCGGGCCATATGCCTCATCGGGGCGTTCCTGCGGCCCGCCGTCGTCGTCGCCACCGTGGCGCCGTTCGCCGTCTGGTTCACCAGCCAGGGCTGGACTCCCCTCTCCGCGACCCTGCCGTTCTTCCTGCTCGCGCCCGCGATCCCCGACGGCCTGACCGTCTTGGTCTACATGATGCAGCACATCTACGAGTCCCGGCAGGCCGCCCGGGACACCGCGCAACTGCTGTCCGAGCCGCCGATGCCCGAAGGCGACCACCGCGACGACGTCGGCGATGTCCGGGGCCTCGTAGAGCTAGACAACGTCACTTTCTCCTACGAGCCGGGCCATCCGGTCCTTCGCGAGGTCAGCCTCACGGCCCGCCCCGGCACCGTGACGGCGCTCGTGGGTCCCTCGGGCGGCGGCAAGTCGACGCTTGCGAGCCTGATCGCGCGATTCCACGACGTCGACTCGGGCGAAGTGCGGATCGGCGGCGTCGATGTGCGTCAGGCGCGGTTCAAGTGGCTGTACTCACAGGTCGCTCTGGTGCTTCAGGACGTCGACCTCACCCACGACACCATCCGTGCCAACATCGCTCTGGGGCGCCCGACGGCGACTCAGGAGGAGGTTGAGGCCGCCGCCGCGGCCGCCTGCATCCACGACCGGATCCTGCGCCTTGAAGCCGGATACGACGCCGTCCTCGGCGAGGATGCGATCCTCTCCGGCGGTGAGCGGCAACGCCTCACCCTGGCCCGCGCCTACCTTCAGGATGCGCCGATCCTCATCCTCGACGAGGCCACCGCCCAGACCGACCCGGCCGCCGAACGCGACATCCACGCCGCGCTCAGCCGGCTCGCCGCGGGCCGCACCGTCGTCGTCATCGCGCACCGGCTCGCCACGATCCGCGACGCCGACCAAATCCTGGTCCTGGAGGACGGGAGCGTCGTCGAGGAGGGCAAACACGAGGACCTGGTTGCCGCAGGCGGCCGCTACGCCGCCATGTGGAAGCGCCAAGGCGAAACCGGCTCGGAAGGACAGGAGGCCTGAGCATGTGGAAGCTGCTGCTGCGGGTGGTCAACCCGAAGGAGATGAAGGTCATCGTCGCCTGGTTCGTCGCGTCGGCCGTCCTGCAAGGCGCGACGCTCGGCCTGCTGATCCCGTTCCTGCGCGCCCTGTACTCCGGCGCACCGACGGTGACGGGGTGGCTGGCGGCCCTCGTAGCCGCGGGCGTGATGACCTTCGCCGTCGACGCCACCGCCACGTTCCGCTCCTACCGGGTCAGCGTCTATGAGGTGTGCGACACCGTGATCAGCCGCGTCGCCGAGCACGTGTTGGCCCTGCCCCTCGGCTGGTTCTCCGCGGCTCGGCAGGCAACCATCGTCAACGCGGTCTCCAAGGAGATCAACACGTTGTCCCACCTGGCCTCCATGGTCATCCCGAACCTTTGCAACGCCTTCGTGGTGCCGCTGGTGATGATCCTGGTGGTGGCGACCGTCGAGTGGCCGCTAGCCGTAATCATGGCGCTGACCGCAGTCCCGCTGTACCTGATCTGGCGGCGAATGGCGGCCGCCACCACCCGCGCCAACGAGGCGGAGGACGTCGCGGCGGCAGCCACCGCGGGGCGTCTAGTCGAGTTCGCACGCCTCCAACCGGTGCTGCGGGCCACCGGCGTCACCGAGTCGGGCTGGCAGCCCGTGCACGACGCGCTCGACGCCGACGCGGCCGCTACCCTGAGCGGCCTGCGCACCAAGGGCCGCCCGGCGCAAGGGTTCAACCTAGTAGTCAACGTGTCATTCGCCTTGATCATGGCGGTCGGGCTGTCGGCGGTGAGCGGACACCGGCTCGACGTCGTCGCTTACCTGGCGCTCATGGCGGTGATGGCCCGAATGCTCCTGCCTCTGACCAAGGCCGCCATGTATTCGGCCGAGGCGAACAACGCCGCCGTCGCGCTGCGTGCCATGAACACCATCCTCGACGCGAAGCCCTTGCCTGACCCGAGCCTGACTGAGGAGGTCGCGGTTGAAGGTACCGCCATTGCGCTAGACAGCGTCAACTTTGCGTATGAGGAGGGGCACCGGGTACTGGATGGTGTCACGTTCACCGCGGAGCAGGGCCAGGTTACGGCCCTCGTCGGACCATCGGGGGCGGGCAAGTCGACGGTGCTGCGGCTCGCCGCGCGCTTCTGGGACCTCGACTCGGGGATCTTGTCGATCGGCGGTGCAGACGTGCGGCGTCTGACCACGTCGACGATCATGTCTTTGACCTCAATGGTGTTCCAAGACGTGTACCTGTTCGATACCTCGATCCGGGAGAACCTGCGGATGGCTCGACCGGAGGCGACTAACGAAGAGCTCGCCGAAGCCGCCCGTCGCGCCCGACTGGACAGCGTCATCGAGGCCCTGCCGCAGGGCTGGGAGACGCGGGTGGGGCCGGCCGGGACGAGCCTGTCCGGCGGGGAGCGCCAACGGGTCGCGATCGCCCGGGCCTTCCTGAAGGACGCCCCGATCCTGCTGCTCGACGAGATCACCTCGGCCCTGGACGGGGAAAACGAGACCGCCATCGCGGAAGTCCTGCGTGAGCTCTCGAAGGGCCGCACGGTCCTGATGGTGGCGCACCGGCTGTCGACGATCCGCCACGCAGACCAGGTCGTCTTCCTAGAACCCGGCCCGAACGGAGCGCGGGTGGCGCAGGTCGGGGCCCCGGCCGACCTGGCGGAGGTCGAGGGGCCTTACCGTGGCTTCGTAGAGGCGGCCGAAAGCACCGCCCGCTGGCACCTAGCCGGCCGGTAGCCGTCGAGCATTCGGCTCCGTCGGCTCAGTGCAGAGAGGTGTCCGAGTCGGTGAGCCTCCAGGCGTGGATGGGCACGGTCAGGCCGGCACGGGTCGGGGAGCACACGAGGGGCCCCGCCTCGGCCGAGGCTCCCGGGGGAACCGGCAGGACGCGCACGAGCCGCAGGTCGGCGTCGGCGTCGACGAGCCCCGCACGCACGGTCATGGCGTCGCCGCTGCGGGAGACCCGCACGAGTACTCTGCGATCACGCCACTGGGGGACCGGGGCGACCGACCAGTCGGAGGCGCCGCTGGTGACGACGGCGCCCACCTGGCACGCGCCGTCGGCGTACTCGACGCCGGCCTTGACCCAGTGCTCGTCGTCGAAGCGCACGAAGATGCCCGCCTGGTCGAACTGCTCGGAGAAGGCGGCGGTGAACTCGACCTCGACAGCCGAGTCGTCGGGGAAGTCGGTGAGCAGGGCGTGCTCGGAGTCGTGGATGAAGCCGTACGAGGTGATCCGCCACGCGTCCGAGCCCTCGACGGCGGTGACGAGGAGGTCGCTGCCGCTTGTCTCGACACGCGCCGGCTCGTGGGTCCAGCGTCCCTGCTCCCAGGTGATCTGCGTCATGGCATCAAGCTACCGCGTACCCCGCGAACAACGCACCTGGAGGATTATTCAAAGAAACACTCGAAGCTGCCCTGATCGGAAGTTTTATCACCCCCGAGGGAATCTCCTGGATGGGTGCTTTACAAGAGAGGCGAACTGTCGCGAATAGCGCCTTAAGGCTGCCGGTTTATCGGCATAGGTTGGGTCCACAACGTTTCAACGCCATTCAACAAGGTCACCAGAAGACCAAGACGTCACCCTGCTGCAACCCTCTCACCGCCGCCAAGAACCCAGCTTTGCTCTGTACCGGCCGCCGGCAACAGGCCCACCCCGTAACAGAAGGACGCTCACGACCCACACCCGGAACCCCTCACCAACGACACAACCCGATACCCCCAGGGTGTGCACGAATCGCCGGGCCAGGTGAACGGACGACGCAAAACCCCTAGCCACAC
>CAMCJC010000187.1 GCA_945875065.1 uncultured Propionibacteriaceae bacterium
GGTGAAGTTGATGGCCTCCACCTGCGCCCCGTTCATCTTCTTGGCGAGCGTCTCAACGGCCAGCGCTCCCATGCCGGCCGTGTCCTGGGAGACGGTGCCGACCATGCCCCCGGACTTGATCGAGGCGATGCCGTCGTCCGTGGCGTCCACGCCGAAGACCTTGATGTCCTGGCGGCCGGCATTGCTCAGGGCCTTGAGGGCTCCGATGGCCATGGAGTCGTTCTGCGCGACGATCGCGTCGATGTCCCTCCCCGAGGACAGCCAGTTCTCAGTCACCTTCAGGGCCTCGGCGGTGTCCCAGTTGGCTGTCTGCTCCATCAGCAGTTGCACGCCCGGGTTGGCGTCGAGGACTTCCTGGTAACCGGCGCTCCGCTGGATCTGGCCGTCAGAGCCCATCGGGCCGGTCAGCACCGCAACACCGCCTTGGCCGCCGATCGCCTTGATGGCCTCCTCCATCTCCAACTTGCCGGCGGCCTTGTCGTCGCCGCCGACGTAGAACTTCGCCATATCCTGATCCTTCGCCTGCTGCACGAGCGTGCCGATCGGAACGTTGGCGTTGTTGGCCGCTTTCAGACCCGGTGTGATGCCCTCTTGGGAGACCGGCTCGACGAGGATGCCCTTGAAGCCCTGCGAGACCGCCGACTCGATCTGCCCGATCTGTACCGAGACATCCTGCTTGGCGTCGAAGACCGTGACCTCGATCCCAAGTTCCTTGCCCTTGGCCTTCGCCGCCTCCGAGACGGTCGTGGTGAACGAGTTCGAAAGGTGGCTCATCATCAACGCAACTTTCGTCGTGCCGCCCGACGAATCTCCCGCACCAGAGCAGGCGGTCAGCGCCACGCATCCCAGCGTCGCCGCACACAAGATGGCGATCAGTCGTTTCATTTTCCTCCTCGTTGAGTTGATGGTTAGTTGCGCCGCGTCTTCACGTCGAGAAGCACGGCAACGACGATGATCAGGCCCTTGACGACCTTTTGGAAGTTCGCGTCGATACCCAGGATGTCGAGGCCGTTGCCGATTACCGCGATCATTAGGGCACCGATGACCACGCCGAGCGCCCGGCCTCGCCCGCCCGTCATCGAGACCCCGCCGATGACGACGGCCGCGATCGCGTCAAGCTCGTATGCCTCCCCCGCCGTCGGCGACCCCGTGATCGTCCGCGATGCCAACAACACGCCGCAGAACCCCGCGAGCAGACCGGCGATGACGAACACCGAGACTTTGGAGCGCCGCACGTTCACGCCTGAGACCTCCGCCGCGACCGGGTTCCCGCCTACCGCGTAGACGCGCCGCCCGAACACGGTGCGGTTCAGCACGAACGCGCAAACCACCGCGATGACGATGAAGTAGACCGCCATGATTGGAAACGTCCCGATCCTGAACGCTGCGATCGCCTCGAATCCTTCCGAGACGTTGAAGATCGGGGCACCGCCGGAGACCATTAGTGCGATGCCGCGGACCGCGGTCATCATGCCGAGGGTCACGATGAACGACGGAATCCCGCCGTACGCCACGCCGACGCCATTGATGACCCCGACGAGTGCGCCGACCGCGATCCCCGCCACGATCGGGACGATCAGCGGGTACTCACCCGGGTGCGCGAGCATCGCAGCTGCCACCCCAGCCAAGCCCACCGTGGAGCCGACGGACAGGTCGATCTCGCCAGAGACGATCACATACATCATGCCCATCGCGAGAATGCCGTTGATCGCGGTCTGGATGAGCACGAGCAGTACGTTGTTGACGCTGAGGAAACTGTGGCCGGGAGACACCGCCCACAGCGCCACCACTAGAGCGACGAATACGACGGCGATCCCCATTTCGCGCAGACGTGCACCGAGGTTGCTGGACGAGAAAGCAGGCATTTAGCGCTCCTTGAATCGTGAGGCGAGTTCCATGACCGCTTCCTGTGAAAATTGGGGACGGTCGAGAGTACCCGTGAGGCGGCCGTCAGCCAGGACCGCGATACGGTCGCTGAGCCCGAGCAACTCCCCCATCTCGGAGGAGATGAGGATGACGGCCTTGCCGGCGGCGACAAGGTTGCCGATCAGCTCGTAGATCTCGCGCTTCGCGCCGACATCGATGCCTCGGGTCGGATCGTCGAAGATGACGACATCCGGGTCGGTCTCAAGCCACTTCGACAGCACAACCTTTTGTTGGTTGCCGCCGGAGAGGTTGCCGCACAGCTGCCGGACCGTTGGCGTCTTGATGTCTAGCCGTTCGACGTATCCCGACGCGAGGCGCGACTCGGTCCGCAGGTTCAAAAGCCCCCCGCGGAACAGCCGTGACAGCGACGGCAAGGTGATGTTCGACGACACGGACCCCAGCAGGTTCAGGCCCGTGTGCTTGCGGTCCTCGGTGATCAGCGCGATGCCGCGGGCGATCGCGTCGCGGGGGTGCCGAACCCGAATCTCAGACCCGTCCTTGAGCAGGGTGCCGGCGACGTGGCGGCGGAACCCGAAGATCGACTCGACTAGCTCGGACCTGCCCGCCCCCACCAGGCCACCTATCCCCAGGATCTCGCCGGAGCGGACGGTCAAGTCGATGCCCTTGATGCGCTCGTCCACTGTCCAGCCCCGGACCTCGAACACCGGCTCTCCCACCGAGACGTCTCGCTTCGGGAACGCTTCATCCAGGCTGCGGCCGACCATCATGCGGATCAGCGTCGCTTCGTCGAGGCTGGCGGCGTCTTCGGTGCCGATCAGCTCCCCGTCTCGCAAGACGGTGATGCGATCCGCGATGCGGAAGATCTCGTTCATCTTGTGGGAGATGTAGATGACCCCGACACCCTGCGCTGTCAAAGCTCGGATCTGGGCGAAGAGCGCTTCAACATCGTCGTCGGTGATAGCGGACGTCGGCTCGTCCATGACGATGATCCGCGCATTCACCGAGATGGCCTTAGCGATCTCGACCTGCTGGCACTGCGCCACCGAAAGCTCGCGCATGCGGGTTTCGGCGCGGATCGCGATGCCCATCTCGTCAAGCAGCGCCTGGGTCTTCCGACGCATGAGGCCGTGGTTGGCAAGCCCAGCCCTGGTCCGCACCTCCCGGCCGAGATACACGTTCTCGTAGACGGGCAAGTCGAGCACAGGGTTGAGCTCCTGGTGGATCATCGCGATCCCTTGGGCGATGGCGTGACGCGGGTCGGTGATGCGACACGGGGTCCCGTCGATCGTGATCGTTCCGGTATCGGCCGCGTAGATTCCCATCAGGATCTTCATCAAGGTGGACTTGCCGGCGCCGTTCTCCCCCATCAGGGCGTGAACCTCACCGGGCCGCAGGCCGAACGAGACCTCGTGGAGTACCTTCACGCCGGGGAACGACTTTGAGATATCAGTCAGCTTCAACAGTTCAGCCATGCCACCGCCTTGTGGGATGCCGTGCCCGGATCGGCCGAGCTCCGGTAGTTACGTTATCACCACACATTCGGAAACCCCCGCCGTATCATCGGGTCATGACACGGCAGAGAATCGGAATCACCGGGGTTACCGGGCACATCGGCGGCGCCGTCGCGCGTGATCTGCAAGACCTCAGCGAACGACTACGACTGTTTGTCCGCGACGCCGCGCGGGTGCCCAAGCTGGCGGGAGAGGTCGCCGTCGCCTCCTACGACTCCCAGGCCGCCGAGGCTCTGCGCGGCGTCGACTTGCTGTTCATGGTCTCAGCCGCCGAAAGCCCTGAACGCCTCGCCCAGCACAAGGCATTCATCGACGCGGCCGCCTCAGCTGGCGTGCAGCACGTCGTCTATACATCCTTCCTTGGAGCGGCCCCTGACGCGACGTTCACCCTCGCCCGGGATCACTTCGCGACTGAGGAACACCTCAAGGCCTCGGGAATGGCGTGGACCTTTCTCCGTGACTCTTTCTATCTTGACTTCCTGCCCGATACCGTCGGCGAGGACGGCGTGATTCGTGGCCCTGCCGGCACGGGGCGGGTCGGCGCGGTCGCCCGGGCCGACGTCGCCGCCACCGCCGCCGCGATCCTCCGCGACGCTGGGGCGCACGAGCGGCTGACCTGGGACCTCACCGGCCCCCAGACGCTGTCCTTCCCCGAGATCGCCAAGATCCTCTCGCAATTGCAGGGGCGCCAGGTCAGCTACGTCGACGAGACCCTCGACGAGGCGAGAGCTTCCCGAGCCCACTACGGCGCCCCCGACTGGGAGCTTGAGGCCTGGATCACCACCTACACGGCCATCGCCGCAGGAGAGCTGGACGTCGTAACGGACCACGTACAACAAGTCACTGGCAACCCGCCCAGGTCGTTGCGCGAAGTCGTTCAAGATTCCTGAGGTGTGGTCATTCCGTTGGTCGCGCTGTGCCCGTAAGTGCCCTCTTCAATTTCAATCGCGGCGTCGAGCCGTCAGCATGCGTGGCGTTCGTCCCACGAACCAGGAGATTCCGAGCCCCGCTGCCACCACTAGTGCGACCATCGCCGCTTGCCAGGGCCACAGGTGGTCGGTGAATCGCAGGTCGCCGTGACTGCCCGACCTTCGAAGCCAGGCAGTCACGTAGGTCCCCAACCCCAACCCGGCCAGCAGGCCCGCTGGGACGCCGAGCAGCAGTACCACCGCAGCCTGACCTGTTACATAGCGCCTCAGGAAGGATGGTGTCGCACCGACGGCATGCATCGTCGCCAGATCGTTCTCAGCCTGGGTGCGGGCCAGCTGGACGGAGATCGTCGTCGCCACCACCGCCAACGTCATCAGCGCGAGCAGCAGAGCCAGACCTGTGGGATCCCTCCACGGAAACCCGGGCTGGGGGCCCTCGGGCGAGACAAGGGGCGCCGCATCACGAAGCCAACCATGGAGAGTGTCACCGCTCACAAGGCGGTCTAGCTTGACGATTTCTCCCAAGTAGATGTAGCCCGGCAGACCGAGCTTTTCTGCTGCCTTGGGGGACAGCACGAGCGGCGCCCCAAAACCCGGCACCTGCATCCCAGGCAACCTGGTGGAGGCGACAGGAATCTCCTCGTGGTCCGTGCGCACCGAGGTCACCACTGTCACTTGCTCGTCGGCCACCCAGGTGGCGTCAGTAACGAGTACTCCCCCGGCATCTAGCATCTGTGCGGCGGCCTCCGCATCCGGGCGACCAGTGGCCCGCATAGCTGCGCCGTCAAGCACGAACACATCCGAACCCAGCCAGAAGGGACCGGCGGTCTGATGTTGGTAAGCATGCTCTGGGTCGCGACAGACCAAGGGCGCGTCCGGGTCGAGTACTGAGTTCAAAACCGGCAGGCTTTCCCCAGGGCATCGCTTACCAGGAGCCGGGGCGGCCGCGACCACCAGTTCCTGTGTGTGCGGGTAGGAGTAGACCGGCTGATGGTCGACCACCCTCACGCGCTCGTCCAGCTTTGCGATCGCGTCACGCAGCACCGCCCGGTCGAACTCAGGGGTAACGGGGACCTGCGGCCCCAAGATCGCGCTGCCTTCTGCGATGAACGAGTTCTCTTCGTCGCGCAGTTGGCTCGCTATGGTCCCCTGGTAGACCAGGAATGCCGACGCCGCCATCACCGTCGCGGCCACGGCGCCGGCCGCCGGGAGTACCCTGGAGCGGTGCGCCGCGGCGTCGCGGACGGCGGTCTTGAGCGCGAACGGGAGGTTCCGGGCGGCTCGACGCAGCCAGTGCAGCAGCGTCGGAAGGCAGCACAGGACCCCGGCGAACAAGCAAGCTATCGCCACCAGCTCCATTGCAGTGTGCGGCAGGGGCGTTGCATTTTGGTCCCCGGGCATATCGGTGGCCTCTGGCAGTGGTATCCGGAGTGACACGACGGCGACGGCCACGGCGAGCACCAACAGGAG
>CAMCJC010000188.1 GCA_945875065.1 uncultured Propionibacteriaceae bacterium
CTTTCCACCACCCCCGATGGGCTGATCGGCCCCGACACCATCAAGGCGATGCAGACCCACTTCCAAACCGCCTTCGTGGATGGAGTGCTGTCGGAGAAGTCGCTGGTCATCACCGCCTTGCAGAAATCCCTCAACGCCGGACATTTCTGACTCTAAATCGTTTCACTTCACCCTGCGCGCATTCATCCCGACGCCCCATCCTGACGCACTGAAGTCGAGGTTTTTCGGAGTGCGCACCCCTCCTAGCGCACCTTCCTCTGTCATCCCTTTCGCTTTCGCAAACTCAGTCCAGGCACCCTGCCCGCCCCACCGCTCCGCCTCACAAACCCTTGCTGGCTAGGGGTTTTACGGTCGCAACACCATTCCTTCGCCCCCTCTAGCGTCCCGATGCCGTCTAGAAGCGGGCTTGCGGCGGCTTACCAACCTATGCATAAACTCACGGTGGCCTCGCAGCCGAGGTCACGATTAAGGAGGGAGGCCTACAGCTTTACTATCGCCAACCTAAATTGTTGTCCCACAGTTATGAAAGGAATGAATCAATGAAGTTTCATCAGCCACAACTGAGTCGACGCGGCCTCCTGTCTGCTGCCGCACTCGGGGTTCCTGCCCTCGGCCTGGCGGGCGCGCTCAACTTGGCGGCCGTACCGAAGGCGCACGCGGCCCCCAGCGTGCAGGCGTTCGTCGAGAAGGCCTTGTCCTGCGTCGGCTGTGCCTACGTCTGGGGTGCAGAGGGTCCGTGGGAGTTCGACTGCTCCGGCCTGATCACCTGGGCGCTCCGGCAAGTAGGCGTCGAAATGCCGCACCAGTCCGGACAGCAGATCGCACGCTGCAACTACCAGCCCCTAGAGGATGCGCTTGCGACCTACGGCGCCCTCCTGTGGAAGCCGGGTCACATCGGCATCTCTCTTGGTGACGGTCGTGCCCTCGAAGCCCGCGACGAGACCAGCGGGGTGAATATCTTCCCCGCCTCCGACACCCTGTGGAGTTACGGCGGAATGGTTCCCGAGCTCGACTACAACGGCGGTGGTGGTGGCGGTGGTGGCGGTGGCGCGCTCCCCGTCGATGGTTACTGGGGTTCGGCCACCACCAGCAAGCTTCAGGAGTTGCTCGGCACCACCGTCGACGGCGTGGTCTCCAGCCAAAGCTCGCACTGGCAGTCGCAGAACCCGGGACTGGCTTCGGGCTGGGAGTGGGTCGCCGACAGCGCCGCCACCGGATCCCCCGTGATCCAGGCCCTGCAGAGCAAGGTTGGGGTGACCGCTGACGGCCTGATCGGGCCCGGCACGATCAGTGCGATCCAGAGTTACTACGGCACCCCCGTCGACGGCGTCTTCTCTGAGGGATCGGCCTGCATCATGGCGATGCAGACCGCCCTCAACGCCGGTCGGGTCTGAATCGACTACGAAGCCCCCGACTCAAACGGTCGGGGGCTTCGCCTCATTCTCAGCGGGCGCGATCCCACTTGAAGAGCAAGGTGCCGAGGGCCGTGAAGACGACTACGACCCCGGCCAGCACCACCACCGAACCCCACGGCCACGCGGAGCCGTTCCAGCTGGCATCCACAAGCGCCGCGATGTGGTACACCGGCGAGAACTTGAACGCGGCCTGCACGCCGTCGGATAGGACCGCTGTCGGGATGAAGGCACCGGAGGTCATCATGAGGATCACCATCAGGCCGTTGCCGATGCCGGTCGCGGCCGCCGGGTTGGGGTAAAGCGCGGCGAGGGTGTAGCCGATCGCGAGCATCGTGAGCAGGCCGAACGCGACTGCGACGAGCACCCCGAGCGGCTGCTTCGGCCAGTCGACGCCGAACCCAAGGATCCCGACGAGCAAGGCGGTGACGGCCCCGACCATGCCGAAGCAGAACTGGACGGTAAGGTCCGCGGCGACGTATGTGCGGGGCTTCAGCGGGGTGATGCGCAGGCGGGTGAGAGCCCCGCTGGCGCGCAGCAGCAGCTGATTCTGAGGGACGAGCATCACCCCGACGATGACGACGGAGATGACGGTGAAGCCGGGCAGCATCTGATCGACGAAACCGCGCATCCCGAACTGCGGTGCCGGGTCGTTGCCGAAGATCAGGGCGAGGATCGTCAGGACGGCGGGCGAGAAGATGATGACGAAGAAGAACGAGACCGGCTCGCGCACCTGGGACTTGAAGAACGCGCTCACGAGCGCTGGGTAGCCGCGCATGTCACTCTCCTTCCCGCATTGCTCGGCCGGTGAGGTTCAAGAAGACGTCTTCGAGGCTGGCTTCCTGGATGTTCATACTGGTCACCTCGATGCTCTCGGCGGCCAGCTTGGCCATCACCTTGGGGGAGAATTGCCCCTGCCCGACGATGACGAGGTCGGAGCCGTCGCGTGTGACGGCGGTCACGCCGTCGACTGTCTTGAGGGACTCGGGGTCGACGGGGGCGCCGGTTTGCAGGCGCAGGGTGGTGCCGCTGGCGTGGCGCGCGATCAGCTCGGCGCAGGTGCCTTCGGCGATGATGCGGCCGTGGTCGATGATGGCGATGCGGTCGCAAAGGGCCTCGGCCTCGGCCATCGAGTGGGTGGTGATGACGATGGTGCGGCCCTGACCGCGGAGGTCGCGGAGGACATCCCAGATGGCGAGGCGGGCCTGGGGATCGACGGCCGAGGTCAGCTCGTCGAGGAACAGCAGCTCGGGGTCGTGGATGAGGGCCAGCGCGATGAACACGCGCTGCCGCTGGCCGCCGGAGAGGCGTTCGATGCGGGTGCCGGCCTTCGGGGTCAGGCCCAGCTCGGCCAACAGGGGGTCGACTTCGCGGGTCTGAGGGTAGAACGCGGCGAAGGTCTTTACAGCCTCGGCGACGGTCAGGCGCGGGATCGTCGTCGACTCCTGGAGCTGGCTGCCCATCCTGAGGGCGAGCTGTTCGCGCTGCCGGATCGGGTCGAGGCCGAGGACTTCGACGGTGCCTGAGGTCGGCGTATCAAGGCCCTGAAGCTGGTTGAGGAGGGTGGTCTTCCCGGAACCGTTGGGCCCGAGCAGCCCGAAGATCTGGTGCCCGGCGATGGTGAGATCGACCCCGTCGACGGCTCGAACATCGCCAAAGTGACGATGGACTTCGCGGCAGATCACGGCGTTCATGACTCCTCCTGGGGCGGCGAAGGCGGTGCGGGAAACATCTTGCCGAGGGCCGTGGCGGGGAGGATGGCGATGCCCTGAATCGAGTCGGCGAGCAACAGGATCTGGTCGCCAGGCTTGATGCCGACGAGGTCGCGGGCGCCCTTGGGGATGACGATCTGTCCCTTGGGGCCGAGGGTAAGGGTGGCGGCGAATCGCCCCTCCGGCCATGGCCCGGGCGGAATATCCACAGGTGGAAGAGTCATGATTCCTCCTACAAGTTTGACTAGTAGGAAAAGTATAACCCAAACCTCGTTCGGTGGGAAAGGCTGGGTGCTACTTTGTCGACCGGCCGCAGCTGTTCCGGCAGCGGGCCCAGCCTCCGGCGCGGCGATGCAGGAGCCCCGGGGCGGACGACACCCGGCCACGGTCCGAGCCAGAGCGCCCCGACGGGAAGACCGGAGCAGCCGGCGCCCCTACCAGCTTTAGGCTGGTTTACCCAGAGGAAGCGCCCTGGTACACTCCGGGCTCGAACACGTTTGCCATGGGGGGTTGGGCGTGCTCACGCGTTTTCCAGAACCCCCTGCGGGGGTATGCAGAGTGATAACTCCAGGAAAACACTCTACTAGTTGCAACGCGGATAGCCGGTTACGCCTCGCGCGCTTATGCGCCGTTGTCGTTTCCGGGCTAATCGCGGGGGTCGCTGCCAGCGCGGCGGCGACGATCCCCGCCGGGGCGACGCATGAGGCGCCCGCCCAACTAGCCCAGCTCTCGGGGACGGACCCGTTGCCCGCGGTGTTCGCCACCGGGGGTTCGGGGCGTTTCAAGGAGTCCATCCAGTGGCTCCAGTGGGCTGATTATTCAAGCTTCGCGGGCGTCGAGAAACCCAACGTCCCGATTCTTGATTACAACCAGGACCAGGCATTCAGAAACTTCCGTGACCTAGGCGATGCGGGACGGCTGGTGACCACTTGCACCCTGTCCGACCTTCAACATCTCGGCCACTCACCGGACGTGTCCGAGGCCCAGGCGAAGGGCCCGCTCGTGGCAGCCGTTCCCGGCACGTGGGCGGGTGATGCGCTTGACAACCTGTACAACGTCGGGGGCGCCGCCGGCTGGAGCGACGGGAGCGCAGAATGGCACGAACCCCTGGTGTACCCAACTGACTATGTGAACCACAACCAGATGGTTATCGGCCTGGCCAACGGATACGCCTACAACGGCGAAAACACGTGGGATGGCAAACCCTGGGGCACACCAGGCGCAAGTACCACCCCTACTGGTTTCACGGCGCGCGTGAGCTTCAACGTCAGCTGCTCAGCCGAGCTTGAAGCGCCTGATGGTTCAAAGCATCCGGTCCCGTTGAGCGGCCTCGTCTTTGCCGATGCGGAAGCCTCCAGCACACGGAGCGATGCCGACGACCACAACAACGAATGGGTTCAGGCTTCGGTGCGGCCGGGCGTCACCTGGCGGGTCCTCGACACCCTACGCAGCTCCGACTGCCGGGACACGAGGGGTGGCACCGGGAAACAGATCACCACCGACGGGGTGCTCTCCGATGCCGGCCGCACCCTGCGGCTCAAGCCAACTGGCCTGGAGTGCGTCTACCAGAACAACGGCAGGTACTCGAAGCCTAACGGCCTAGGCGGACCCGACGCGGTTATGTTCATGGAGGGGGCCACGAGCGCCACCGTAACGCTCCAAGGAGCGGGATACAGCGCCGTCGCCCTCGGACTCATCATCGCCACGGACTTCGGCGACGCCCCGCAGTCCTACGGGAAGGCCTCCTCCCTATTCCAGCCCACTTGGCAGGGCGGCAGCGTCAATTCGACGCGGGACCTGTTCACCGTGGCCCCGCAGGCAAGTTTCGGTCAGCCCGCGGCTCGGCTCGGCGAGTACATCGACGCTGAGGGCTATCACATTCATAGTGCCGACGCGCGCGGGGACGACAACGGCGGAACCCCGGACGACGAGGACGGCGTCGCTCTGCCTGCGGATGGTATCCGCACCCAGCCCGGCGCGACATGGACCCAGCAGGTGATGTGCGCCGGTACCGGCCGAGTCGCCGGATGGATCGACTGGAACCACAGCGGCGCCTTCGAGTCCACCGAGAAGAGTGACGAGGTAGCCTGTGCTGCCGGCGGTGCGCTGCTCAGCTGGACGGTTCCCAGAGATGTCGTGCGCAGCGTAGATGGCGAGGACGGGAGCCAGCCTGACACGTTCCTACGCGTCCGCATCACCGAGGATGCCGAAACCCTCCAGCCCACCGGCCACACCACAACAGGTGAGGTGGAGGACTACAAGGTCGCGGTTCGGGTTCCCACCCTGGAGCTCATCAAACACGTGACCGCGACGCACGCGACCCCCGAGGTGCCCGCGCTCGGCGCCGACCGGTGGACCTTGACCGCCCAGCAGGGCTCCGACACCGACGCGAACCACCTGGTGACGGGCAACGGCACCGCGGGACGAAACGTCGTCGTCTCGGGCGACTTCGCCCTTTCGGAGACGTCAAACGAACCGATCGCGGCCAGCTACGAGGCATCCGCCTGGACGTGCCGGCAGACCGACGGAACCGACCCGGGAGGCCAGGCCTATGCCTCGACCGTGACCGGATCACGCGTCTTTGTCAGTAACCAGGACCGCGTGACGTGCGAGATCACCAACACGACCACGGCAGGGTCACTGAAGTGGAAGAAGCTCGACTCCGACG
>CAMCJC010000189.1 GCA_945875065.1 uncultured Propionibacteriaceae bacterium
CCTCGACGGCTACACCGTCGTCGGCCAGGCCCCTGCCCGACACCGTATCGACATGCGAGCGACCCTCATCCCAGCCGTGCTGGGCACCGAGATCAGCACCTTCGAAGCGATCCGCGCCCTCGAGGCCGGGGGCTGTCAGGTCACCGCGCTCGGCGACTCCCTAACCCTGGAAGTGCCTACGTGGCGCCCCGACCTGCACGACCCGTACGACGTCGTCGAGGAGGTCGGCCGCAAGCTCGGCTACCACCGCATCGGGCACCGAATGCCGATCGCCCCGGCCGGTCGTGGCCTCACGGTGGCGCAACAGGCCAGGCGTCGCGTTATGCGCGCGATCGCGGACCTGGGGTTCGTCGAACTTCTGACGCTGCCGTTTATCGGAGATTCGGATCTCGACAAGCTTGGTCTGCCCGAGGACGATCCGCGGCGGCAGGTCGTCAAGCTCGCCAACCCTCTCTCCGAGACCAGCCCGTACCTGCGGACGTCTCTGCTGCCCGGCCTGTTCGCGGCGGTCAGTAAGAACACGTCGCGGTCGTTGACCGACCTGGCTCTGTTCGAGCGCGGCCTCGGCTGGTTCGCCGGCGACGAGGGCCCGGCCCCGCGCCCCGGCGTCGACCAGCGTCCTTCCGATCGGGAGATCGCGGCCCTCGACGATGCTCTCCCCGGTCAGCCCGAACTGATCGCCGGCGTCGTGACCGGGGCGTGGCTGCCGCAGGGCTGGACCGGCCCCGCCGAGCCCGCGGACTGGCGTCACGTCGTCGCGTTCGCCGAGGCCGTCGCGAAGGCCGCCGGTCACCAGCTGGAGCGTCGCAACGGCGAGGCGGCGCCGTGGCACCCGGGTCGTTGCGCCGAGCTCCTTCTCGACGGGGAGCCAGTCGGTGGTGCTGGCGAACTCCATCCCGAGGTCATCAAGGCGTTTGGTCTGCCCGAGCGGACCTGCGCGGTCGAGTTGCAGCTTGGCGAATTGCTTCAGACCGTCCCCGAGCAGCCGCGTATCGATGCTCTGTCCGGTTTCCCCCTGGCGAAGGAGGACGTCGCCCTCATCGTCGACGAGGCCGTGCCGGCTGAAGCAGTGCGCCGCACCCTAGCCGAAGGTGCCGGCGAGTTGCTGGAGTCGGTCCGGCTGTTCGATGTCTACCGCGGCGGCCACGTAGTTCCGGGGCAAAAATCACTGGCGTTCGCGCTGCGGTTCCGTTCCGACAAGACGCTGACCGATGCCGAGGCCGCGGCCGCGCGCGACGCCGCCGTGGCGGCGGTCGTCGACCGGTTCGAGGCCGTGCACCGCGGCTGAGACGATCTTGAAGGCGGTCCCATCTATGGGGCCGCCTTCAAGTCGTTTTTCACTCGGCGGGCTTGGCTAGCTGGCCCTTCTGGAAGTCGTCGACCAGGGCGACGGCATGATCGAACTCCTCGTCGATTTGCGGATCCACCTTGGTGATCAGGGACACGACGATCGCGGTGATTAGGTTCGCGAGGAATCCGGGCAGGATTTCGTACAGGTCGAAGATGCCGCCGGAGAGGTTAGCCCACAGGGATACGACGACGGCGCCCGCCGCCATGCCGGCCAGGGCACCCCAGCGAGTGAGACGCTTCCAGTAGAGGGTCAGGATAACGACGGGGCCGAAGGCGGCTCCGAACCCGGCCCAGGCGAACGCCACCAGCTTGAGGATCGTGTCGTTGACGTTCCAGGCCAGGGCCGCGGCGACGACGGAGATGATTAGCACGCCGACGCGGCCGATGACGATTGAGCCCCGTTCCCCGACGGAACGCTTCTTGAACGCCTGGTACAGGTCCTCGACGAGGGCGGAGGAGGAGACGAGCAGCTGCGAACTGATCGTCGACATGATGGCCGCGAGGATCGCGGCGAGCATGAAACCGGCAAGGAGCGGGTGGAACAGCAGCTGTCCTAGTCCGATGAAGACGGTCTCCGGGTTGCCGAGGGCGGCCTCGTCGCGCTTGTACTGGGCGATGCCCACCAGGGCGGTGGCGGCGGCGCCGACGCACGCGAGGAACATCCAGCCGATGCCGATGCGACGCCCGGACTTGGCCTGGGCTGGGGACTCGAGGGCCATGAATCGCACGATGATGTGGGGCTGTCCGAAGTAGCCGAGGCCCCAGGCGATGGCGCTGATAACGCCGATGGCCGTCGTCGTCGGGCCCCACAGGGCCCAGGCGTAGGGGTCGACGGCGGCGATGGCGTCTAGGGCTGGGCCGATCCCCCCGAGACGGATCACACCCGCTACCGGCACCGCGACCAAAGCGGTCACCATCATCAGGCCTTGCACGACGTCGGTGTACGCCACGGCGAGGAACCCGCCCACGAGCGTGTAGAGCACCGTGATGCCCGCCACCGTCACCATGCCGACGTGGTAGTCCATGCCGAACGAAGCCTGGAAGAACTGGCCGCCGGCGACCATGCCGCTGGAGACATAGAAAGTGAAGAACGCCAGAGTGATGATGCCCGCGGTGATCTGTAGCGATCGGGAGCCGTCATGGAGCCGCCGGCCTAGGAAGGTAGGGATCGTCAAGGAGTCGCCCGCGACCTCCGTGTATGTCCTGAGGCGCGGCGCGGTGTACTTCCAGTTCAGCCACGCGCCGACCGTCAGGCCGATCGCGATCCAGAACTCGACCATGCCCGACGCGTACAGCGCTCCCGGAAGCCCCATCAGCAGCCAGCCTGACATGTCGGAGGCGCCGGCCGACAGCGCCGTGGCCATCGGTCCAAGGTTCCGCCCGGCCAGCATGTAGTCATCCATGTTCTTGGTGCGCCGGTACGACCACAGCCCGATGAGGACCATGGCCACGAAGTACACGATCATCGTGATCGCTTGGTATCCCTGCTCCGTCATTTCGCCTCCTTCGGATTGAGCAAAGCTAGCGGCCCTCGGCGATCTTCGGCGAGGGTTCCATGTTTTTGGGCGTACGATTCGTCACGTGCTGAACAGCGTTCGAATCGTGTCGGCGGGGCTCGCGATCCTAGACGCGTGGGGGTTGGGAGACCTGTCGATGCGGCGCGTGGCCGACGAACTTGGCGTCAAGGCGGGAGCGCTGTACTACCACGTCCCCAACAAACAATCCCTGTTGGCTGGGGTGGCCGACGTCATCCTGGCCGAGGTGGCCGTCCCCCGCGTCGAAGATGTGACCACTTGGCTGACTATGTGGGGGCGTGGCCTGAGAGCGGCGCTGCTGGCGCACCGCGACGGCGCGGAACTCGTCGCGTCGACTAGCGCGCTGGGCATGGGGGAGGTCGACGTCACAGCTGCCGGTCGTGCCCGGCTGGAGGCGGCGGGCATTGAGGACCCTGAGGCGACGATGGCGGCGTTCCTCCACTTCATCGTCGGCCATGCGATGGCCGAACAGACCAGGTCCCAACTAGTCGCGCTGGGGGTTCTGCCCCGGTTCGATCACCAACGGGCCGAGGCCGAGTTCGAACACGGCCTGGCCCTGCTGGTACGAGGGGTCACGCCGGCACCACGTTGACGAGCTTCGGGGCCTTTACGATCGTCTTTAGTACCCCGTTCGGGATCTCCTTGAGGATCCGCGGGTGCTCTAGGGCCAGCTTCTCCAACTCCTGTTCCGAGATGGTGACCGGGACCTCGAATTGGGCACGGACCTTGCCTCGGACCTGCACCACGGCGGTGATGGTGTCCTCGACGATCAGCGTCGGATCCGCCACCGGGAACGGCTCGTAGGTCAGCACCGCGTCGTGACCCAGCTTGCTCCACAGCTCCTCGGCGATGTGCGGGGTAAGGGGCGCGACCATCTTGACCAGCGGCTCGATGGCCGCGCGGGGCACCCGATCCAGCTTCGTCAAGGCCGAGTTGTACTCGGTCAGGCGAGCGATCGCCGTGTTGAACGACAGCGCCTCGTAGTCCTTGGTGACGGCGTCGATCGTCTTGTGCAGGGCCCGCAGCGTATCGTCGTCGACTTCAGCATCGACGACGGTGACCTCGCCGGTCTCCTCGTCGATCACGTTGCGCCACAGCCGCTGCAGGAACCGCTGCGACCCGACGATCGCGCGCGTCTCCCACGGCTTCGACTGCTCCAGCGGGCCCATGCTCATCTCGTACAGGCGGAACGTGTCAGCGCCGTACAGCTTGTACATGAGGTCGGGGGAGACGACGTTCTTCAACGACTTGCCGATCTTGCCGTACTCGCGCTTGACCTCCTGGCCCTGCCAGAGGTAGCGGGTGATGTTCCCCTCGACGACCTCCTCGACCTCCGCCGCCGGCACCGGCTGGCCGCGGTCGTCGCGATAGGCATAGGCCTGGATGTAGCCCTGGTTGAACAGCTTGCGGAACGGCTCGGACGAGGAGACGTGGCCCAGATCGAACAAGACCTTGTGCCAGAACCGCGCGTACAGCAGGTGCAGCACCGCGTGCTCGACCCCACCGACATAAAGGTCGGCGCCGCCGACATCGCCCTCGCAGCGCGGACCCATCCAATACCGCTCTACCTCCTCGCCGACGAACCGCTCATGGTTCGCCGGGTCGAGGTATCGCAGTTCGTACCAGCATGAGCCCGCCCACTGCGGCATCGTGTTCAGCTCGCGTCGGTAAGTCTTGGGGCCGTCGCCGAGATCCAATTCGACGGTGGTCCAACCGGCGACGCGCGACAGCGGCGGCTGCGGGTCGGAGTCCTTGTCCTCCGGGTCCATCGCCTGCGGCGAATAGTCGTTGATCTCAGGTAGCGTGACCGGCAGCATCGATTCCGGCAGCGCGATCGGCGAGCCGGATTCGTCGTAGACGATCGGGAACGGCTCGCCCCAGTAACGCTGGCGGCTGAACAGCCAGTCGCGCAGGCGGAAATTGACGGTCGCCTCGCCGAGGCCCTTGGCCTGGAGCCAGTTAGTGATCGCGGCCTTCGCCTCCGGGACGGGCAGCCCGTTGAGGGAAATCTCCGGGTTCTCGGAGTTGATGACCTCGCCGTCGCCGGTCCACGCGCTGGCGCCGTCCCAGCCGGCCCCGGGTCGTACCGTCTGGATGATCGGCAGGTGGTACTGGGTGGCGAACTCGTAGTCGCGCTGGTCTCCGGAGGGCACGGCCATGATCGCGCCGGTGCCGTAGCCCATCATCACGTAGTCGGCGACGAAGATCGGAATGGCTCGGCCATCGACTGGGTTCGTCGCGAAGCGGCCGGTGAACAGGCCCGACTTTTCCTTGGTCTCCTCGCGGCGCTCCGCATCGGTTTTTCGGGCCGTCTGGTTGCGGTACGCGGCTACGGCCTCGGCGGGCGTCGCGTAGCCGCCGGTCCAGGCCGGGTTAGTCCCGTCGGGCCACTCGGCTGGGACGTATTCGGCCAGGGGATGCTCGGGGGCCACGACCATGAAGGTGGCACCGAACAGGGTGTCGGGGCGCGTGGTGAAGACCTCGATCTCCTCACCGGTGGCGGCCTCGGTGAAGAACACGCGGGCACCCTCGGATCGGCCGATCCAGTTCCGCTGCATCGCCTTGACCTTCTCGGGCCAGTCGAGTTTGTCGAGATCGGCCAGGAGGCGGTCAGCATAGGCGGTGATCCGCATCATCCATTGCCGCATGTTCCGCTTGAACACCGGGAAGTTCCCGACCTCCGAGCGCCCCTCGTTGGTGACTTCCTCGTTGGCTAGGACCGTGCCGAGGCCGGGGCACCAGTTGACCGGCGCCTCGGACAGGTAGGCCAGGCGATGCTCGTCTATGATGCGGCGCCGCTCGTCGGTATCGAGTTCGGCCCACGGGGTCCCCGACGAGGTGGCGCGCTTCCCGCTC
>CAMCJC010000190.1 GCA_945875065.1 uncultured Propionibacteriaceae bacterium
AAAGCTCCTACGGGTCGGTGGGATGCGGCGATGCTGCTCTCTAGCATATACCCCAGGGGGGTATATTTGGAAGGGGTGGAGGGTACGGCCCTCACGCGGGGCAGGGTACGGTCACCGAGCAGCCTCCTCACTGTCGGGAGGGGACAGCGGGAGGCGGAGGGTAAACACCGCTCCGCGACCGGGTCCGGGGGAGGTGGCGGTGAGAGTGCCGCCGTGGGCCTCGATCAATGCCTTGGAGATGGTCAGACCGATACCGGCCCCGCCGTTGTCCCGGCTACGGGCGGCATCCCCCCGGTAGAAGCGTTCGAAGATGTGTCCGAGCTGGCCAGGTGGGATGCCCTCGCCGTCATCGGCGACGTGGATGAGCGCGGTGGATGCCCCCTGTCGGTGGACGCTGATCCGGACCTGCCCGCCGGCCGGGGTGTGCCGTAGCGCGTTCGACAGGAGATTGCTCATCACCTGGCCGAAGCGTTGCCGGTCCACGAGCACCCGGGCGGTGTCCGTAATGGTCTCGACCTGTAAATCGACGCCTTTGTCAGCATAAGCTTCCCCCGCGGCAGCAGCGGCGGTATGGAGCAGATCCCCGAGCCCTTCCTCCGCCAGGTCCAAATCGATCCGGTGTTCCTGGGCCCGGGAGACATCGTCGATGTCTTCCATCAACCGGGTCAGGCGGGCGAGTTGATCAGCCATGATCGTGTGGGTGGCATTATTCCAGTCCACAACCCCGTCCTGGAGGCCATCGAGGTAGACCGTGAGCACCGATAAGGGGGTGCCCATTTCGTGGGCTAGATCAGAGAGCATCTGGCGGCGGACCTGTTCGGTGTGTTCCAGCCGGTCGGCCATGGTGTTGAAGGCATGCGCCAGGGTGGTGACCTCGGGGCCTGCTTCTCCGGCGGGCACGTGGATACGGTAGTTGCCGGCCGTCAGGCTGGTAGCGGCGCGGGTGAGATTCTGCAGGGGGGTGCGCAGGCGACGCGACAACCACAGGCTGGCCAGCAGGGCGCTGATCAAGGCGGTGGGCAGGGCGACGGCCAGGGTGATCAGGCTGGCGTCCCGGTAGGCCTGCTCGGCATGGAACAGCTCCAGCGAGGGGTCCTCCTGGTCGGTCATCAACATATGATCATGGAACAGGGTCGGGCCCACCATCGTGGCCACGGCCGCGGCCACCAGCAGGCTAATCACCACGACCAACACCTGGGCGGCCAGGAAGCGGAAGGTCAGGCCGGGTCCGTGATTCATGGCTGCCCCACCCGGTAGCCCACGCCACGCACGGTGTCGATAAACCCCCGGCCCCGGGTGTCGGTGCCGAGCTTGCGACGCAAGTTGCCGATGTGGACATCGACGATGCGTTCATCACCGACCCAGGTGGTGTCCCAGACCTCGGTGACCAGGTCGTGGCGGGTCAGCACCTGGCCGGGGCGCAGAGCCAGGGCAACCAGCAGCTCGAACTCCGTGCGGGTGAGCTCCACGGTCGTCTCCCCCACCCGCACCTGATGGGCGACGGGGTCAAGGATGAGGTCACCAACGATCAAGGGGGTGGTCACCTGCGGTGGGGTGGTGCTGGTGCGCGGGCGGCGCAGCACCGCATGCACCCGGGTCACCAGTTCCCGGATGCTAAAAGGTTTGGTGATGTAGTCATCCGCCCCCAGGGTCAAACCGCTGATCTTGTCGTCCTCGCTGCCACGCGCGGTGAGCATGAGGATGTAGCAGTCCGAGAAGGTGCGGATCCGTCGGCACACCTCCAGGCCGTCGAGTTCGGGTAGCCCCAGATCCAGCACCACAACATCGGGGGAAAAGCGACGGGCCTCGTCCACGGCCTGGGTGCCGGTGTGAGCCTGGCGGGTATCGAAGCCGGCCCGGATGAGGTAGGAGGCTACCATCTGAGCCAGGGGTTGTTCATCATCGACGACCAGCACCCGCCCCGGGGGCGTGGCGGTGGTCGGTGTGTAGTCAGCCATAGACCCCAGTATCGCTCCGGCCAGGGGGGAATACCACCCTCGCTCAGTGCCCGGCGGGGAAATCTTCATCAAATCTTCAAACATCACCCTTCGACCGCCGTCACCCCTGTGCCCCACCCCGGGCCAGCGGCATCGCCTCCCCTGGTCAGCTCAGCAGGCGCCACCAGGGATTTCACTGCCTGCACCGCATACCCGGGGCGGGTAGAAGGACATCGCCCACGGCTGTGGGGTGGTGTCCCGGTGGTGACCCAGCCCACCGGAGTCACCCCCTTTTCGCCCTGTTATATGGCTGCGAGCAGGGTTTTTAATTTCTGGGCCTTCAGGAACCCGTGCTAGATAAAGGTATGGCATCGACCTTGAGGCGGTGTCTTCTCACCGTCTTACCACGATCCAAGGAGATTGACGTGAAACGAGCAGCGATCGTAGCCGCCGCCCTTGCCCTCGCCCTCACGGGGTGTTCGGCCGCCGACCCGGAACCCACCGCCGACGGGACAGTGTCCCAGGATACATTCCTGACTACCCATGGCCTGGCCGACATGGACGCGGTGGAGATCATTGATCACCTCGACCGGCAGAAGGTCACTGAGCGTCCCACGGATCTGATCGCCTCCGTGCGTGCCGATGAACTGCTGCTCTCGAGCGATGACCAGGAAGTCGTGGTCGATCTTCCCGACAATCAGACGTATGTCTCGATCGCACCCTATCTCACCTCCACCCACGACTGCTTCTACCACAGCCTCACGACCTGCCTGGGGGAACTCGACAATGAGGATATCCAGGTCACGATCACCGATGAGGCGACCGGTGAGGTGCTGGTGGACGAGGCGACAACCACCTTCGACAATGGGTTTATTGGCTTCTGGCTTCCTGATGATACCACCGGCCTGATTGAGGTCAGCTACCAGGGGCGTACCGGCACCACGGAGTTTTCCACCACCGACGACGGTGCCACCTGTGTCACAGACCTGCGCCTGACGTGATGGCTCAGCAGGGTCCTCACCTGTACCTGTCTCCCGTATCACTGAAATCTTGCACCAAGAAAGGTTAAATCATGACAAACGCGTCTTCCCGACGACAGTTTCTGCTCGGCGGGCTCGTCCTCGCCGGCACCGGGGCCCTGACCGCCTGCACCAGCGCCCCTGGACCCGCTGCCTCGGGATCAGGTCCCTCCCTTCGCCCCATTCCCACCCCCACTGCGCTCGGTGAGCCGACGGTGCGCCGGACACTGACCGCCCGGCCCCTCTCCCTGGATATCGGCGGCATCGAAGCCAAGACGTGGGGATACGTCTCTGACACCGGGGATGCGGCCATTGAGGCCACCGTCGGCGACGTCCTCCAGGTCGATATCACCAATGAACTGCCTGAGAGCACCTCCATCCACTGGCATGGCATCGCACTCCATAACGCAGCCGACGGTGTGCCCGGCATGACCCAGAACCCCATTGAACCTGGCGAGTCTTTCTCCTATGTTTTTGAAGTCCCCCACGGTGGCACCTACTTCTACCATTCCCACACCGGCCTGCAGCTTGATCGCGGCCTCCACGCCCCACTGATCATCCGTGACCCGCAAGACGCCGAGGACCAGGACGTCGAGTGGACCATCGTGCTCGACGACTGGGTCGATGGCATTCAGGGCACTCCCGACGATGAGCTCGACAAGCTCACCGGAATGGGTTCGGGCGACCATAACGGGGGAATGGGAATGGGAATGGGAATGGGAGGTCACGACCAGATGATGCACGGCACCCCGGATCAGGTACTGGGCGGGGATGCCGGCGATGTGATGTATCCGCACTACCTCATCAACGGACGTATCCCCCGTGCTCACCGGACTTTCAAGGCTCGCCCGGGCGACAAGGCCCGACTGCGGTTTATCAACTCCGGCGGTGACACCATCTTCAAGGTGGCCCTCGGTGGTCACCGCATGACCGTCACCCACACCGACGGCTTCCCTGTCCAGCCCTGGGAGACCGAATCGATCTACCTGTCCATGGGCGAGCGTGTCGACGTCGAGGTCATCCTCGGCGACGGCGTCTTCCCGCTCACGGCTTTGGCGGTGGGTAAGGACGACCGCGCCTTCGCCGTCATCCGCACCGCCGGCGGCCAGGCCCCCCGCCCCGATGTCGACTTCCCCGAGTTGTCGTCCACCGGACTGCTTCTGTCCTCCCTGAAGCCAGCAGACCGTGCACTCCTGCCCGAGGGCACACCAGACCGAGAAGTCAGCATCGACCTGGGCGGGCAGATGATGCCGTATGAATGGAGCATTCTCACCGACGGCCAATCCTCCTCCGCGACCGTGCAGGAGGGCCAGCGCCTGCGGATGGTCATGCGCAACAGGACCATGATGCCCCATCCCATGCACATCCACGGCCACACGTGGGCGCTGCCCGGCAGCGGCGGGCTACGCAAGGACACCGTCCTTCTCCGCCCGGGTGAAACCATGATCGCCGACCTGATCGCTGAGAACCCCGGTGAGTGGGCATTTCACTGCCATAACGCCTATCACATGGAAGCCGGGATGGTCAGCTCGCTTCGCTACGAGTAACCCCCACAGCAGGGTTGAGTGCCGAGGTGGGCGGGGCACCATCATGAGGACTGCGGGCGCATGCAGCTCATTCCTACATATCTGCATGCTCAAGTTAGGCACACAGGCGGCATGGCTGTCTGGCCCACGTTGCCTAACTGGCCGAACTGCACGTAAGGAGAAAACAACGATGACATTTTCCAAATTCTTTTCTGAAACCGCTGAACCGGCCGACGAGTCCCGCCTCACCGCGATCGAGGATGCCATCGGCCGGGCGCTACCCGACGACTACCGGGCCTTGATCAAAGAAACAGGCGGCGGCACCCTCACATCAGAGAAATGCATCATGCCCGGCCTTCCGGGCAGTGCCGAAGGTCTTGCCGCAGAGGACATCTTCGGCAACGGCAGCACAAGTACTGGCCGCTCCCTCGATCTGGCCACAGACGCCACCTTCCTCATGGAGGAATGGGAGATCCCCGCAGAAGTCCTCCTGTTCGCCACCACCGAAGACGGCATGCACAACTGCTTCGTCATCAACTACGACCTCCCCGACTACCCCACAGGAGCCGTACTCCATCTCAACACCGACCCCGGCGGAACAATGACCTGCGTCGCTGACTCCGTCACTGACTTCCTCAGCAAACTCGAACCCTATAATCCAGAAGAAGACGCAGAGAACTCCCCAAGCGCAGGACAGGAGGGAATGGGGCTCAAGGGCGCCTGGTACGGGGACCTCTCCAACTCCTTAACCCGTGCACTCAGCGTTACTCCAACTCCCGACATGGAATATCTACTGCGTAAGGCAGCGGCTTCTTTGGCAAACCCGCTCAACCTCAATATTTTTCAGCGTCCGAAGGAGGGAAGACGTTTCCTGGACGTACTTTATTGGGTTGCTCAGCACCTAAATCCGCAGGTTGATGTGGACTCCTTTACGAATTACAACCAAAAAGATGAAGAGGGCAACATTGAAGCTCTTTTACATGACTCGTTTTTGGTAGAGGGGCAGCGATACAGGTTCGTATGGAATGCTGGTTTTGTCGACGCCTGGTGGAATGACCGCGTCACGAGAGGGCTCTTTTTGTCAACCCCTAGAGGTCTTACACTAGATCGAAACTACATCACTCAAGTCCTCGAGGAGCTCCGAGAGGAGCAACCTATGGTCGAAAACCATAATTCGAACACGCAGGAGAAGTACTCGTAGAAAGTGGTACGCCTGATCAAAAATTGGCGGACCACCTCAGGTTTCG
>CAMCJC010000191.1 GCA_945875065.1 uncultured Propionibacteriaceae bacterium
TTTCGTTTTCATCGGGAACCATTGTGAGGCATGACCCCGGCCGTTGGGTATCGGGTTCATTTGATCGCCTCGACGATCGACTTGAAGATCGGCGCCGCGACGCGTCCCCCGGAGATGTCGTCGCGTTCGATGCCGGAGTCCTGAACGAACACCGCGATCGCGACGTGCGGCTCGGTGGCGTAGCCGACGAACCAGGCGTATGGCGGCCGATTCGGGTCGGACTGGGCGGTTCCGGTCTTGCCACCGATCGTTACACCGTTGACGGCGGCGGGTGAGCCCGTCCCGTCCTTGACGACACTCTCCATCATCTGCCGCATCAAGGTCGCGGTGTTGGAGTTGATGGGATCGCCCAGCTTTTCCGGGTTGACGGTCTGGATGATGCGCAGGTCGCTGCCGGCCACCGTCTTGACCAGGTGGGGGCGCATCAGCTTGCCGTCGTTCGCGATGGCACCGGCAACCATGGCCATCTGCAGGGGCGTCGCCGCGACCTCGTACTGCCCGATCGATGACAGCGCCAGCTGCGCCTGGTCGAGCTTCGTCGGGAAAACCGACTTCGTCGCCGGCAGGTCGATGCGGGGATCGGAGTTGAAGCCGAACTTCTCAGCCATCTGCCGCACCTTCTCGTCGCCGAGATCGACGCCGAGCTTGCCAAACGCGGTGTTGCACGACGTCGCCAGCGCCTTTTCGAGCGTGACCTTCTCGCCGCCGCAGTTGGTGGAGTTGCCAATCGAGTGCGATGACCCGGGCAGGCGGTAGCTGTTCGGCGATTCCACTTCCGTCGACGGCGTGTAGCCGGACTCGACCGCCGCCGCCGCGACCAGCAGCTTGAACGTCGACCCGGGCGGGAAGATCTCGCGGGTCGCGCGGTTCTTCAGCGGCTCGTTTTCGTCGTTGAGGAGGCTGTTCCAGTGCTCCTTCTCGACCTTCGCGTCGAGGTTGGTCAGCAGGTTCGGGTCGTAGGTGGGAGTGGAGACCAGGGCGAGGACCTCGCCGGTGGTGTAGTCGATCGCGACGGCGGCCCCCTTCTTGTTGCCGAGCGCCTCCACGGCGGCCTTCTGGGCGTTCGTGTTGAGGGTCGTATTCAGCGTCGCCCCGACCGGCTGCCGTCCGGCCAGCACGTCGACGATGCGGGAGAAGGTCTGCGAAGACGCGGTGCCCGAGAGCTCCTGGTTCCAAGAGCTCTCGAGCTCCTGGCGACCGTACGAGAACGAGTACCAGCCGGTTACCGACGACCATGTCGGGCCCGCCGGGAAGCGGCGGACCCACGGGTAGCGGCCCTCTGCGGCGACGCTCTCGGCGATCGGGTCGTTGCCGACGAGGATGGCGCCCCGGTTCGTCGCGAACTCGGCGTCGCGGACCCGGACGTTGCGGGAGTCCTTGAGGAGGTCGTTGGAGGGGCCGACGCTGAGCCAGCTGATGTTGAGCAGCAAGGCGGTCAGGAGCAGGCCGATGAAGAAGCTGACCTTGCGCAGGGGTCCGTTCATTTGGCGATCACCGCCGTCATCGCGTTCGGCTGCAGCAACTCCTGCGGGGTGGCGGTGGCGCGCTGCGGCATGCGGGCGCGGTGCGAGATGACCATGAGGATGCCGACGATGATCCAGTTGGATATCAGCGAGGACCCACCTTTAGACATGAACGGCGTTGTCAGACCAGTAAGGGGCAGTAGTCGGGTGATACCGCCGATGATGGCGAACACCTGAAGGGCGAACGTGAACGCCAGCCCGCCGGCTAGGAGCTTGCCGTAGCCATCGGGGCAGATCAGCGCGGTCTTCATGCCGCGGGCGATCACGATGCCGTACAACAAGACGATCGCCATGAGCCCGACCAGGCCGATCTCCTCGGCGAGGCTGGCGGCGATGAAGTCGTCCTTGGGCAGGGGAGTGACTTGCGGGCGGCCCTGACCCCAGCCGCGGCCGAATAGGCCGCCCCAGGCCATGCCGTACTGGGCCATGATGATCTGGTAGCTCTGCTGAAAGTCGTCGAACGGGTGCAGCCAGGCGCCCAGGCGGCGCGGCACGTGATGCGTGAACTTCGCGGCTAGGACGCCCGCGACGGCGAAGCCGAGGCCCGCGAGGATCGGCCAGGCCGGCCGCTGCGTAGCGACGTAGATCATCACGGTGAACAGGCCGAAGAACAGCAAGGCGGTGCCGAGGTCGTTCTGGAACACCATGATGGCCAGGGCTAGCATCCACATCAGGGCGATCGGGAGGAGGTCGCGGGCGCGGGGGAAGTCGATGCCGAGGAATCGTTTCCCGGCCAGCGCCAGGACCTCCTTCTTCTCGTAGAAGTACGCGGCGAACGCGAACGCGAGGAGGATCTTCGCGACTTCCGCGGGCTGGAAGCTGAACGGGCCGAGCTTGATCCAGATGCGGGCCCCGCCGGCGGCGCGGCCGAGGCCCGGCAGCAGCGGCAGCAGCAGCATCACGAAGCCGCTGATGAACATCAGGTACGGGAACCGCTGCAACCGCCGGTGGTCTTTGAGGAACCACAGCACCAGCACGAACAGTGACATCCCGATCGTCGTCCACATCATCTGGCGGGACGCGTCGTTTAGCACTGGGTCGCGAACCTGGTCGAGGCGCGCGATCATCGCGAGCCCGAGGCCGTTCAGGAGCATCACCGCAGGCAGGATCAGCGGGTCGGCGTACGGGGCGCGGAACCTAACGACCAGGTGCGCGATGAGCGCCAAGCCGTACCAGATGCCGACCCCGAACGCGAAGTTCGGTGGCAGGGAGCCATGCAGATTCAGGTGCGTGAGGACCCAGCCGGCCGCGCCGAACGAGCACGCCGCGAACAACAGCGCCAACTCGACGCCTCGACGGCGTCGATAAATGATGTATTCGCCCGTTGCGCTGGGCTGCTGCGCGACCGACATCAGCAGGCCTCGGGGTCAGCTTCCTCGGAAGCCGTGGGTGTGACCGGCCCGAGGTAGGTGGGGTAGGTGCGCGTAGTCGCTCCCGGAGTCGAGGCCGTGGCGGGTACCGAATCCGTCGACGGCGTGGCCTCGGTCGGCGAGGGCGACGGGGATGCCGAGGCGCTGGTTTTGGCCGCTTCCTCCTCGGCGCGCTGGCGACGGACCTCGACACACCGCTTGGCGATGACATCGAGTTGGTCGGCACTCTCGTGCGCGGCGCCGAGGTTCTCGGCGGGGACGGCGTTGCCTACGAGCTGCTGGTAGTAGACGGGCAGATCCTCGACACGCGTGTCGCGCTGCTCGACGAGACGGTTCAGGTCATAGCCAAGTAGCGAGCCGGGCAGGCCGTTGTAGATCGCGACGCGGCCATCGGAGGCGGCGACGAAGTATCGCGTCGCCGCGTAGGCGCGGATCCCCAAGAAGGCGCCGCCGACGACCAAGAGCGCCGCGATGATAATCACGATCGTCCACGGTCCCCGCCGCTTCGAGCGACGCGCGGCCTTCGGGGCGTAGCGGGCGGACTCGGCGTCCCCGTGTTCCGGGCTGTCGTCGAACGGGGTTTGCGGGATCGGGTCGGGGGTGGGGTAGCCGGGGCCGTCATCACGCACGACCGAGGGGATCTTGCGTTCGACTGCGGAGCCGGCGAGAACTCCCTGGCGGGCGTCCAGCTCATCGTTCTGCGGGACGATCCGGGCCAGGGCGAGTGAAATATTGTCGTGGCCGCCGTGGTCGTTGGCGAGGGCGGCGAGCTTGGTGACCGCCTCGTCGAGGTCTTCGAGGCTGATCAACTCCTGCAACTCGTCCTCGGTCATCAGGCCAGACAGGCCGTCGGAGCAGAACAAGAAGACGTCGCCTTCCTCGACGTCCCTATCGAAGAAGTCGGGTTCGGCCTCCTCGGAGCCGTTGAGAACCTTCAAAATCAGTGACCGGTGTGGATGGGCGGCGGCCTGGTCAGGGGTGAGTTTGCCCTCGTCGATCAGGGATTGGACCCACGAGTGGTCGTGCGTGAGTTGCTCCAGTACGCCGTCGCGTAGGAGGTAGCCGCGGGAGTCCCCGATGTGGGCGATGCCCAACTTCGTGCCAGAGAATGCGGCTCCGCAGAAGGTGGTGCCCATGCCGTCGATCTCGAGGTCTGCGTGAATCAGGTCGGCGATCCGGTCGTTGGCGCGTTGGACGATGCCAGCCATGTGCTCCAAGAGGTGGTCGTCGTCGAGGCGACGGTCGCTCTGGCTGGCCTCCGTCGCGGCGACGGCGGACGCGAGGTCGCCGGCCGCAGCGCCGCCCATGCCGTCGGCTACCAGCAGCATGTGCGGGCTGGCGTAGGCCGCGTCCTGGTTGTTCTGGCGGATGCGGCCGACCTCGGAGTGGATGCGGAAGTCGAGGGAGAACGCCACCTCAGACCTCCAGCCTCATCATCGTGCGGCCGATGCGCAAGATGTCGTCGACGGTCATCGGGGTGGGTTCGGTGACGAGCTTGCCGTTGAGGTAGGTGCCGTTGGTGGACTGGAGGTCGGTGACCAGCCACGTCTCGGCGTTCTGCTGAGTGAGTTGAGCATGGCGGGAGGAGGCGTAGTCGTCCTCGAGGAGGATTGTCGAATCCGCTGTCCGGCCGAGGTTAATCACCGGCGCGATCGGTACTGACAAGCCCTGTTGTGCGCCTTGGGTGATGGCGAAGCGGGTGGGGGCGCGACTCGCGCCGCGGCGCGTGGGCACCGGTTCGGCGGGGGGCAGGTCGCTGGCCTTGACCTTGCGGCCGAACAGGTCCTTACGGATGACGTCGGCGATGATCCCGATGAACAGCCACAGCAGGGCCAAAAAGACGATCTTGAGCGTCGCGGCGATGAGGTCCGACATTTGAGGTCAAGCCTCCGTAGGCGAATGCACCAGCATCCTTGTGTTGCCGATCTCGATGCGCGACCCGTTGCGCAGGACGGCAGACTGTATCCGCGAACCGTCGACCGTGACTCCGTTGGTGGAGCCCAGATCCTCAATGATGATGTGCGGGTTCCTGGGTGTGCCGGAGACGGAGATTTTGGCGTGGCGACGGGAAACGCCCGGGTCATTGACGCGCAGGTCGGAGTCGGAGCCACGGCCGATGATCAGGCCCGGAGGCATCAGTGGGTGGCGGACGCCCGCGACCTCCAGGACGAGTGGACCGCCGGTGTGAGGCGCGGCGGCCGGCTGGTCGGGTGCGCCGGCGCGGCTGGTGATCTTGAACTGCCCGGTGGTCAGGCTCTGTTCCAGCACGTACAGGATCTGGATGGGGCCGTTGAACACGTAGGATCGCTCGGCCGCGTGTTCCCGGATCGTGGGCGTGATCTCCGCGTTGAGCGTCTTCGAGTAGGGGAAGAGCCGGTTGTAGTCGTGCGGCGACAGCGCGACGGTGAACGAGTTCGGGACTAGGCGGCGGTCGCGGCTGAGCAGCTTGGCTTCGGCGTCCAACTCACGCTGGATGCCTGCGGCGATCTCGACGGGCTGCACATCGCCCTTGAAGGCGCGGGCGAAGACCTTGTCCACGGCAGCGCCAATCCGCTTCTCGGCGCGGTCGAAAACTCCCATTCACCTTCCTCTCGTCGCAGCAAGCTTACTCAGCTACCCCGTCAATTGCTCCACCTCGGGCATCTCGGGGTAGTCAAACCTAACGGCGGAAGGTATCAGCGTACGCGTCCAGGATCACCGACGCGCCCTCGACCGCGCTCAGGCGCTCGGCGTCGATGTCCGCCTCGATCCGGTAGGCGACCTCGCGGACCGAGGGGTCGGTGCGGAGGCGCTGGATCACCTCCTGCTCCACCATGTTCCAC
>CAMCJC010000192.1 GCA_945875065.1 uncultured Propionibacteriaceae bacterium
CCATCTGAGAAACTAAACCAACTAATCAACGTTGCACACACCACCTGAAACCACCGGCGGTGAGCATCAGTTGTCTGAACCATCCCGTGGCACGTTCGGTCTGGATCTGGGAGCCGGCGGTCATGGCGGCGCCGAGCGCCCCGTAGCAGGCCATCGAAATCATCATGGTGGCCGCGACTTTCACTCCTGTATCCGAGACGACTTCGTCGCCATATATGCCGACGAAGAACAGATACATCGCCGTGGGCATGGAGATGACAAAGGCCAAGAACGACCAGTCACGAAGCGTCAGCAAGACGCTGCGGGAAATGAAGTGGGAGACGTGTGCGGCGGCGGTCATGGTTTCTATCCTTGGGGTCCGTTTCTGGGGGGTTGTGATCAAGGCGCGACCTAGGCGACTAGGTCTAGGAAGGCGTCTTCGAGCCGTGGGGCGGTGACCTCAACGTCACGCACCCCGTCCAGGGGCAGCAGTGCGCGCAAAGTGGCGTCTGAGTCGCTGCTGGTCAGCAACCAGCCTCCGGCCTCGCGCGTGGCGCTTGTCACCGCAGGCAACTCATCCCAGCGGTATTCGGGGGAGTTGAAACGGATTCGACGGCCTCCAACCACCGCCTTGACCTGGGACCCGGTGCCATCGGCGACCACTCGGCCTTGGGTCAGCACGACGATCCGCTCTGCGAACTCGTCGGCCTCGTCCAGATAGTGGGTGGCAAACACGACGGTGCGTCCGTGGTCGGCCAGTTCTTCCATGGTGGCCCAGAACCGGCGTCGGGCGTCGACGTCCATGCCCACCGTCGGCTCATCCAAGATCAGGAGGCGGGGGTTTCCCATGATGGCCAACGCGAACCGCACCCGCTGCGCCTGACCTCCAGACAGTTTGCCGGTGTTCGCCCTCAGGATGGGGCCCAGTTCGGCGCGTTCGATCACCTCACCGAGCGGCAGCGGGTGGGCGTGCAGGCCATGCATCAGCTTGAGCAGCGACATCACGCTGGCGTCGGCCAGCAGGGCACCGTTTTGCAGCATGGCTCCGGACAGGCCCCGTCGCACGGCCTGGACGGGTTCGTGGCCGAAGACCCGCAGGGTGCCCGAGTCCGGCTTGGACAGGCCCAGCACCATCTCCGTGGTGGTGGATTTGCCGGCCCCGTTTGGCCCCAACAGGGCCAGGAGTTGCCCGCTGGGCACCTGGAGGTGCAGGTCGTCGACCGCGGTGAGGCAACCAAATCGCTTGGTCAGGCCGGAGATCTCGATCGCTGTTGTCATGGCCCTTAGCCTGGCCCGCGGCGCCGGAAATCCTCAGGGCACGACGTCACTCAATCCAGATGACAAGCGTCACGGCTTCGGCTGCGGCGCACGCAGCCCGCAATCACCCCAACCCGACGCTTCTCCGCCGAAAACCTTCAGGTTCCCGCGGCCACATCATCGACGAGCGGCTCACCAGGTGGGACCCCGGCGACACTATTGGAGGGGCAGTTCGGCATACACGTCGTCGCCAAGCGGCTCCAGCCATTCGGTGCTGACCCCGTCGCCAGGCGTGATGAAGGCCAGATGGGAGAACCAGGAGTTGGCCTTGGCCCCATGCCAGTGCTTGGTGCCCGCCGGCACGCGAATGGCGGTGCCGGGAACCAGGCTGACCGGTTCCTCGCCCTCGGCCTGATACCAGCCCGACCCGGCGGTGCAGAGCAGAATCTGGTCTCCGGCCCCGTCGTTGCCGTGATGAATGTGCCAGTTGTTTCGGCAGCCGGGCTCGAAGGTGACGTTGTGCACCGGAATCGCGCCGTCGACCACCTCGCTGAGGTAGCTCTGTCCGCTGAAGTAGTCCGCGAAGGCGTTGTTGCTGCTGCCCAGCGGGAAGCTCTGTTCAAAACTAGTCTCACTCATATTGCCTTCCTTGTCCGAGATTGGCTCCCCACCAGGACGCGCACCCAATGACCCCGAGACTCATGGCGCCTCCGGGAGCAACGCCATCTCACCCAGCGCCCGCTAATCGTCGAGAATGCGCCGGCAGCCGGCGTGGGGTGGTGCTTGGCCGGCCAGCGTGCCGCCGAGAGAAATGAGTGTGGACATGGCGCTCCGATCGGGGGTGAGAACAAATCTAGCTCGTGTCCACCGCTTGGAAGACGCCGGGGACCCGAGCGCCCTCCCCTGGTCGGAGGCAGCGCGGGGCCGACTGCGACGGCGGTCTCGACCGGTCATCCCAAGGTCGCGCACACCCGAAATCGGGAGCAAGAAGGGCAGGGGTGAGCGTTGGACTGGGCGCAACCAACCAACAAAGGAGAGCAAGTGCTTAAGACTCAGCACACTTCGGAGATAGCCCAGATGACCAACGCCCGGATCCCCCGCCGGGGGATCTTCGGGCTGGTAGGAGCCGGGCTGGCCGGCGCCGTCGTCGGCGTGTCAGGCTGCGCTTCCTCGTCGGGTCCGGCGGAGACGGCATCCAGCACGAGTTCCGCTGCCGAGATCTCCAACTCCGCCGTCGCTATGGTCGCGGATCTGGTCCGCACGCGGTGGCCGCTGAGCGAGAAGGCTTGGCCCGGCATGGACTACTCGAAGCACGACCTCATCGTGCTGGACACCAATGAAGCCCTGGAAATCAAACAGGCTTGGCAAATCAACTCGACGAGCGCCCGCGAGCTCTCCAAGGATGAATACGCCTCGATCACCGTGCCGCCGAGCTTCGGCAAGCAGGACTTCAAGGGCAGGCAGGCCACCGTCTTGTCCATGCCAACCCTGCTCGCCACAGTGGGGGATCTCCTCACCAACAAGAAGGAGGAGGGGCCCGAACGCGACGCCGAGAACTTGTTCCGCGTCGGCACGCACGAGATGGTCCACTTCTACCACCAGGATTCGGCCGTCGCGGCGGCCACAGCGGACCGAGACACCGCATACCCGGTGGACAGCAAGCCGCGCCTGCTGCGACGAATGCTGCTGCGGCGCCTGCACCAGGCCGCCAAGGACAAGGCGGGCCGCGACGCCCTGCTGGGCAAGGCCGCCTACTGGGAGAACCAGTGGCGCAGCCAATACCCCCAGGAGGCCGACAACATCTTGACCTACGACATCCGCGAAGGCACCGCCAACTACTTCGAGAACTACCTCACCAACGTCGACATCAAGGCCGAGGATCCGACCCCGTCCCTGACGGCGGCCCTGGATGACACCAGGTTTGAATCGGCGGTGGATTCCGAGTCCTACGCACTGGGATTCGTCACGGGCTTGCTGCTGGACCAGCAAAAGCCCGGTTGGCAAAGTGACTTCTACGCCTCCGGGAAGACCCTAGTCCAGCTGCTGCTCGACGGCATCGACCCCATCCAGGACACCGAGGATGCCGATGTTCGGGAGGGCACGGAGAAGGTGGTCAAGGAGGCCAACGAGAAGGCCGCTCCAGCGATCGCGGCGGTGGATGAGGCGCTCAAGGACCCGGAGATCGCCTACCTCACTTACACCGGAAGCCTCACCCAGGTGGCCTATGAGGCCTCCTACAAGTACCAAGGCAAGGTCGTGCTGCAGGGGCCGTCGCTCGAATTCAACGCCGAGGGCGGCCGGTTGACCGTGCGTCCGCCCGCCGTGTTCTCCCAGAGCGGTCAGAACTACATCGCTCCCCTACCCAAGGGCTCCCATAGCTTCAGCGACGGCAAGCTGACCGTGACCGGCGACCAGGTCTCGGGCACCGCGCTCGCCCAGCTCACTACCGAACAAGGGCGAAGCATCTACACGGTCAAGCTGCTGGACTGATCGGGCCGGGGTCACGTCGTGGTTACCTCGGCGTGACCCGGCCCTGAGCCGCCGGTCGAGGAGGTCGTCGAGTTGGTGACCCGATCCAGAGGAGGGGCTTGTCCCTCGGGGTTCGGTACGAACTTGGCTGGAAAGATCGCTACAGTGGGGCGACGTGCTGCACGCGTTGCGGACCATGGCTCCGGTGCGAGCCATCTTCCTGGCCTTCACCGCCGCCGCCTGGGTGGGCGTCGCCCTCCTGATGCTGCCCATCGCGAAGCGCGACCCCGGGTCCGCCACCTTCCTTGAGGCCTTCTTCACCGCGACCTCCGCCATCTGCGTTACGGGCCTCAACACCGTCGACACCTTCGGGTACTGGACCCCGTTCGGGCAGGTCGTCATCGCCGTGCTGATTCAGGTTGGCGGATTCGGGGTGATGACGCTGGCCACGCTCGTCGGCCTGACCGTGCTGCGCCGCCTGTCGCTGGGCGCCGGCCTGCACGGCGCCGCCGAGGCTCACGCCGAGGGCTTCGGCGATCTGCGCCGCGTACTGCTGAGCATCTTCAGGATCACGGTGACGGTGGAATCCGTCACTGCGACGATGCTGGCCCTTAGGCTGTGGCTCGGCTACGGCTATTCCCCCGGGGACGCGCTCTGGCAAGGGATCTTTCACGCCGTCTCCGCGTTCAACAACGCTGGTTTCGCGCTCTACTCCGATTCCATCTCCGGCTTCGCGTCGGATCCCCTGATCTGCCTCCCGCTGGCCTTGGCCATCATCATCGGCGGCCTGGGTTTCCCCGTCTTGCACCAGTTGGGCAAGTACCCGTTGAAACCGCTGAAGTGGACGATGAACACGCGCCTGGTCGTCGTCGCGACCATCGGCCTGCTGGCGGCGGGCTGGCTCTACATCTCGGTGCTCGAATGGCACAACCCGGCCACGCTGGGCGCGTTGCCGTGGGGGGAGAAGCTCCTGGCCGGCTTCTTCCAGTCCGTGCAGACCCGAACGGCCGGGTTCAACTCCGTAGACATTGGGGCGATGCACCCGGCCACCTGGATCGGCATGGACATCCTCATGTTCATCGGCACCGGCCCGGCGGGCACGGGCGGCGGGATCAAGGTAACGACGTTCGCCGTGCTGTTCTTCCTCGTCTGGGCGGAGGTGCGCGGCGACACCGCCGTTCAAGTCTTCGGAAAGCGGCTCGCGCGGTCGGTGCACCGCCAGGCCATCTCGGTGGTGCTCTTGGCCCTCGCGCTGGTCATCACCGCCACTACCCTCATCGTGCTGCTCAGCCCCTACAGCCTGGACGAGGTGCTATTCGAGGTGATCTCCGCCTTCGCCACCGTCGGCCTGACCACCGGAATCACCCCTACTCTTGACCCCACCTCCCAGGTGGTGCTCTGCGTGTGCATGTATCTGGGCCGCCTGGGACCCATCACATTCGCCTCGGCCTTGGCGCTGAGGAACCGAAAGCGGCTCTACGAGCTGCCCAAGGAAAGGCCGATCATTGGTTGATCTTCGCCCCTTCAGGAGGCCCAGCCGGCTAACCATGGCCGACAGCGTCGTGGTCATCGGCCTGGGCCGATTCGGCGAAGCCGTCGCCCTGGAACTGATGTCCGCGGGCTCCGACGTGCTGGGGGTCGATTCTCGCGAGGCCCCGGTGCAGCGGCTCAACGGGAAACTCACCCACGTGGTCCAAGCCGACGCCACCAGCGAGGATGCCTTGCGGCAACTCGGCGTTCATGAGGCCGAGCACGTGGTCCTCGGCATCGGCGACTCGATCGAGTCGAGCGTCCTGGTCGCCTCGATCCTGCTGAGTTTCGACGTGGCTCAGGTGTGGGCCAAGGCCGTCTCGGATGCCCATGGCCGGGTCCTGGCCCAGCTCGGGGTCCATCACGTCATTCACCCGGAACGGGAGATGGGCAAGTCGGTGGCCCACCTGCTGCGCGCCCGGGTGCTCAACTACATCGAGTTGAGCGGCGGCTACGCGCTGGTGCG
>CAMCJC010000193.1 GCA_945875065.1 uncultured Propionibacteriaceae bacterium
CGACCGTGTGCCGAACTGCCTCGATTAGGTCGTCTGGAAGAGCAGCGGCCATGGCGCCGATATCTGGGAAGACTGTCAGCCTTCGTGCTTCTGATCGCCACCAGCTCCCTGACACGACCTCCGGACGCTCCCAAACAGGATCATCCTCGTCGGGGCTGGAGAAGAGGGCCCAGTTGGGGTCGTTCCGCTCGTAGACGGCGAACTGCCCATTGGCTGTCTTAAACACGCGGAACGAACGCGTGCGCGTCCCAACCTCCTGACGCCAACGGATCAGCAACTGGCCCTGGAACCGTTTGGTCTTGACGATCGATCCCTCGTCGACGTCAAGTTCGACCGTGTCCATCCTGGTTCCTTTCCCGGTGTTGCGGGCGACGTACAGCCGTAGGCCTGCTGCTACTGCTGCCGACAAACTGCCTGCAAGGGCGGTCGCCTCCTCGAACAGCTTTAGATCCTGCTCAGCGACGTAGACGTTCTTGCTCGGCATGAATATAAGCATATCTATGAGCACTTTGATGCGGAAAGAGGTATGGACTCGTTTCGTCTCTAAGTCCTCGTGACTGCCATCTGGCGGCCCTAAGCCACGCCCATAGGCCAGCGGAAAGTCCTCACCCCTTGCGGTGCGTGGAGCGGCATCGCACGCTGCTCGCATGGAACTCGTCGTGGTTGACGAACTGGTCAAGGTTTACAGTGGTCGCGTTGTGCTGGACCGGGTTCGTTTCAGCGTTGACGCGGGGAGGGCACTGGCACTGCTCGGGCCGAACGGGGCGGGGAAGTCCACGACTCTGGCGATCCTGTGCGGGCTGTTGCGTCCCGACGCCGGTCGGGCGACCATAGCCGGCCTCGACGTTGCTCACGCCGCACGTGCCGCGCATCGGGCGTTGGGGGTCGTATTTCAAGAACCGGTGCTATACCCGTCACTGACCGGGCGTGAGAACCTGCGGCTCAGCGCTGGCCTGTTCGGTTTGCGACGCGACCGGCGGGCGCGGCGCATCGCGGAGGTCCTGGAACTGGTGCAGCTCAGCGATCGGGCCGACGAGCGTGTCGCGGCGTACTCCGGCGGTATGAAGCGGCGCCTGGATCTGGCACGTGCCCTCTTGCACGACCCATCCGTCGTGCTCCTGGACGAGCCAACTCTCGGGGTCGACGTTCAGACACGCGCCGTGATCTGGGATCACGTGCGGCGTCTGCGGGATGAGGGACGGGCGATCGTCTTGTGCACGAACTACATGGACGAGGCCGAGGAGCTGGCCGACTGCATGCTCGTCCTAGACCAAGGAATGACCCTCGCCGAGGGCACTCCAGCCGAGTTGCGTGCAAGCGTGCCCGGCGCCAGATCGATGAACGACGTGTTCCTGGCTTTGACAGGCCGGCAGCTTCGGGACTAGCCATGTGGTCTATCGTCGAGGCGGATCTTCGCCTATGGCTGCGGATGCCACAGGCGGTGTTGGTATCGGTGCTTGTGCCGCTGGTGGTGCTGATCTTGCCAGCTCTCGCGGGCACGGTCGGGACGGGATATACCGTCGCCGTCGTCGATGATCAGCCAGCGGAGATTCGGGCGGCACTCATGACGTCGCCTTATCTGCGGACGGTGGTTATGTCGCGCGCCGATGCGGCGGTCGCCATCGCGCGCGGGGAAGTGGCTGGGGCATTCGATAGCGTCGGCTCCGAGCTGATCCTATCCGTCGCGCCGTATGGGAACGACGATGTCAGGCGCAACCTGGTGATGCGGCAACAAGCGGTCCTCGCCGAGTTGAACGTCGCCCGGTTGATCGAGCGTGACGTGCCCCATGTGGTTCTGAAGGAGCGGGGGCTGTTGCAGTCGATGCCGACCGACCAGGCGTACCTGGCGGCTGGTGCGCTGGTGTTCGCGGGCCTGTTCTCCGGGCTGGCTAACACGGCGTACGTTACCGCGCGTGAGTGGGAGCAGCGCACCATCCGGGGGTCGTTGACTAGCCCGGTGCCGGTGTGCGCCGTGCTGGGGTCCAAACTGCTTACCGGGACGCTTCAGTCGCTGCTTGGGGTAGCAGTCGCTTACGGGTTCGTGACCCTGGCCCTCGATGTCCTCCCGGTGGGAAACCCGTGGCTTCTGGCCGCGGCGCTCCTGGCGACTGTCGCGGGTTCCGGATCGCTGGGGCTCGTCGTCGGCGTGCGGTTCGGCAAGACCGTGCCGGCCGTGCTGTTTAGTGTGGTTGTGAGTCTGGCCGCCTGGTTCGTCGGGGGAGGGTTCGCGCCGATCACGCTGGAGCCTCCGGAGCTGCAGACCCTCGCCCGCGTCTTGCCGCCCACGTACGCTCTTGCGGCCGGTCAGCACCTGGTTAACGGCGGCTCCGCTGTCCCGGTCCTGGCCGCTACAACCGGGATCGCTGCGTTGTCGGTCATCGTCGCGCTTGCGGTCTCGACGACGATGGTGCGGCGGGTGGGAGGAGCCTCGTGATCGATCTTTGGGCCAAGGACCTGCTGGTCGCTTGGCGGACCCGCAGCGAGGTGGCGCTGTCAGTGGCGGCGCCCCTTGTGCTGCTCGCGCTGGCGTCGTGGATCTTCACACCGACGGGCCGGGACCTGCCGGTGGCGCTCATCGCCGCCGATCCCGACGCCCCCGCCGTGGCGCGGTTCGAGGAGGCGCTAACCAGCCGCGATGGGGAGCCGCTGTATCTGCGCGTCGTCACCCGGGAACCGGCGACTGCCGAACACCTCCTCACCTCGGGCGAGGTGGTGGCCGTACTGACGCTGCCGGCCGGATTCGGCGATGGCCAGTCACGGGTGGACGTCGTGACCTTTAACGCGATGGCCGACTTGGAGAAGAACGTTCGGATGTCGCTGCTCCGAGCAGTCGGGCGGTTCAACGCCAACGAGAGGGACGGTGCTCCGCTGCTGACCGCGAAAGTCGTGGATCCGCGCCCCATCGTCCTGACGCGGCCGGGCTGGTTCGCGGGATCGATGGTGATCTACGCGCTGTTGTTCGTCGGGTTCCTATGGGGCGGAATCGGCATTGCCCGCGAGTTCGAAGGCGGCACGGTCAGGGTGCTGCGTGTGGCCCCTGTGACTGGTTTGCGAATGGCGCTGGGCAAGGTATTCGCCCCTGGGGTCGCGGCTCTGGGGACGGCGGCGGTTGTAGCCGGGGTAGGGGTGGTGACGACGGACCTGTGGTTTCGCGGTGACTGGACGGCGCAGGTCGCAGTGTTGCTGGCAACGGCGTTGCTCGCCTGTTCGAGCGGAGCGTTCCTCGGCTTGCTGGCGCGCCGGTACTACCTGATGATGCCGATCGCTGGCCTGCTGGCGGTGGTGCTGTGGTTCGTCGGCGGCGGTTTTTCAGACCTGACCTTGGCCCGCGGAACGTTGCTGTACTCGGTGGCGCAGGCGCTGCCGACTACCTACGCCTTTCGTGCCCATTTCGCCGTGCTGCAGGGCGGAGGGTGGCGGCAGATTGGCGGAGACGTCGCCGTCGTCGCCCTGTCCGCGCTGGCTGCTTTCGCGGTCGTGGTGGTGGCGATGCGGCGGCGGATAGGGTGATTAGGTGGAGCGGCGCAGAACGGGCCGGCGTCCCGGACCGAACAAGACGCGTGCGGCGATCGTCGCTGCGGCGCGCCGGGCCTTCGAGCGCGACGGCTACGTCGGCGCTTCGGTGCGGCAAATCGCTCGGGAGGCAGGGGTCGATCCGGCGCTGATCCGCAAGTTCTATGGCGACAAGCACGGGCTGTTCCTGGCAGTGGCGCGCGTGACCTATGACGCGGACCGCATCGTCTCGCTCCTGACTGATAGCGGCAGCGAAGGTCTTGGGTACCGTCTCGTCGCGACCGCGACGCGCATTTGGGAGTCACCCGCTGGTGCGGCACTCGTGGCGGCGATCAAGGCGTCGCCGAAGCTGGCCACGGCTATGGTCGGTCACTTGGCCGAGACCATCCTGGTCGCGTCGCGGGCGACGATCCCGGGGTGCGCCCACGAGCGACGCCTTCGGGTAGCCCTGGTGGAGGTCCAGCTAGGAGGCCTGTTCGTCACGAGGTACCTGCTGAAGACCGAGCCGATCGTTTCGCTGGAGCGAGGCGAACTGGTTAGGGCCATGGCGCCGATCGTGCAGCACCTGATGACCGGGCCCATCATCGCAGGCAATGGCGTGCCATGACCGGGGAAAGTGCCTGCCGCGGCAGGCGATATGACCGGATCCTCGCTACCGACCCCCTGGCATCACGCGCACACGACCCAGTGAGCATCTGCATGGGGTGGGCGTGCGCTGCGGTCAGGACCGCGGCGTCAATATTGATAAACGCGCATGGAGTCGACCTCGAATGTGGCTGGGAGCTTCCTATGCGGAGCCTGGGCAGCGTCCTCCCAGCCGGCAGGTAGGGGAGCGGGCAAGGGAGGCCTCGTCGGCGTAGGGTGAGAGGCATGGAACAGCGACGCATGGAACGACTGGGGATTGCGACATCGGTCATCGGATTGGGCTGTTGGCAGCTCGGTGGGGACTGGGGTGCGGTGAGCGAGGACCACGCGTTGGCGACGCTGCACGCGGCCGCCGATGCAGGGGTTACCTTCTTCGACACGGCCGACGTGTATGGCGATGGGCGCAGCGAACAGTTGGTCGGGCGTTTCCTGCGCGAGCGCGGGACTGACGGGATCACCGTCGTCACGAAGATGGGGCGGCGCGCCACCCCGCACGTCGCCGAAGAATACAATGGCGCGAACTTCCGCGCGTGGAACGACCGGTCGCGGGCTAACCTCGGTGTCGACTGTCTCGATCTGGTCCAGCTGCATTGCCCGCCGACGCCGGTGTACAGCGCCGATGAGGTCTTCGACGAATTGGATGCGATGGTCGCCGAGGGGCGGATGAAGGCCTACGGCGTCTCCGTCGAGACGGTTGACGAGGCGCTGACGGCGATCGCTCGCCCAAACGTGGCTAGCGTCCAGATCATCCTCAACGTGTTCCGCCGCAAGCCGCTTGAACGGGTGCTTCCCGCCGCCGCGGCGGCGGGGGTGAGCATCATCGCTCGTGTTCCCTTGGCTTCTGGCCTGTTGTCGGGCAAATACGACGAGTCCACCACCTTCGACGCCACCGACCACCGCAGCTACAACCGCAACGGCGAAGCATTCGACAAGGGCGAAACGTTCTCAGGCGTGCCCTTCGACGTCGGGGTGGCGGCGGCACGCGAGGTTGCGGCTTTGGTGCCGGAGGGAGTATCGACGGCGCAGTTCGCGCTGCGCTGGATCGCCGACCAACCGGGCGTGAGCGTGGTCATCCCCGGTGCTCGTAATCCAGACCAGGCGCGGGCCAACGCACAGGCGGGGGCACTGTCGCCGCTGACCCGGCCGCAGCTGGACGCGCTGGAGCGCATCTACGACGAGCGCATCCGCGAGCACGTCCACGTCAACTGGTAGAGGTGCGGGATCAAGACCCATGTCGGCTCGGGCTTGCCGGGCCGACATGGGTCTTGGTGCGGAGGGAGTAGACGGAGCCGGTAGGGCTGGTTCGTTTCGCTCCTTTGTTGACAGCCGCTGCGTTTGCATCTCGCTGCTGGCCTACCTCCACCCGCTCGGCTGACTAGTCGTCCTGATCCGGTACGCAGTCCTGCGGCTCGTCCGGTGACTCGGATGACGCCCGAGCCTTGAGGCGCTTGAGCAGCTACCGAGGATCCACATCGCCCGGGATCCCGGGGATGGTGCCTCCATCGCGAATGATCTGCTCCAGCACCGGAACGGCCTTG
>CAMCJC010000194.1 GCA_945875065.1 uncultured Propionibacteriaceae bacterium
CCCTTGAAAGCCCCGTGGTATTCGACGGCGCGCAGGCCGTAGGCGGAGCAGGTCGGGTGGAACTTGCACACGTCACCGTAGAGGGGCGAGACCCAGCGGCGCCACCCTCGGATGAACCAAACCAGCGGCCACCTCAGCACGTTACCCTCCGAAGTGCCTTGTCCCAGGCGAATCGCAGGTCATCGGCGAGGTTTGGATTCGTTGCGGCCGGCGGCAGCGCGCGGACGACGACACGGGCTCCGGCCGGGGCGTCGAGCGTCGCGACGAGGTGGCGGAGGCGTCGCTTGACGCGGTTGCGGACGACGGCGTTGCCAACGGCCTTGGATACGACAAAACCCACCCGGGGCACGGGTGGATTCTCGTTTCCGACCGCCACGTGGACGACTACGCTTTTCGTTCCTGCCCGCGACCCATTGCGGAAGGCTTCGGCGAAGTCACCGGGACTTCGCAGCCGCCGAGATCGGGGCAGCACGGGGTCAGGCAGACAGTTCGACGCGGCCCTTGCGGCGGCGAGCGCTCAGGATCGCGCGGCCGGCGCGGGTGCGCATGCGGGCGCGGAAGCCGTGGGTGCGGCTGCGGCGTCGGTTGCTCGGCTGGAACGTGCGCTTGCTCATTGGTAAGGACTCCGTGATTGTTTTTTGCGACCAGGGGAAGACCGGCCCCGTGGGCACCGGCTGGACAACGATACGCGGGTTCGGGGGATTTCCACAAACTTCCGGCCAGCCGGCGACAGGTGCGCAAATTACATTGATGTAGCTTGCCGGAGGGGCCGCGATGGTGTTGCGGGCGACTCACGTTCGGGCTAGTTTTCATCCTGCGCGTCGTGTTTATCCACAGGGGCCCCGCTGTCCGGCGTGACAGGGGGAGTTGTACCCTCTCTGTGGATAACTCTGTGGATACTGCCCGCGGGAAGTATCCGAAGACGCAAGTCAGTAGAGGAGTTCTCGAGTGTCAGTGCCCCCGACATCCGAGCTGGTCGGCCTCTGGGAGGCCCTGATCGGTTCGATGCCGTTCTCGTCGCGGGCCTGGCTGCGTCGCACCAAGCCGATCGCGAAGCACGGCAACACCCTGATGCTCGCCGTCGCCGACGAGACCACCCGCGAGCGCGTCGAGGCAAGGCTGCGCTCCGAGATCGAGACGAAGCTGTCGGAACAGGCCGGCACGCCCACGTACCTGGCGTTCATGATCGACGCATCGCTGCAGGAACCGGTCCTAGCGGACCCCGTAGTCGAAATGAGCGATGAGACCGAGCCGCGGCCACGCCCCGGGTCGGGGACGCCGAAGGTAGACGTGCGGCTCAATCCGCGGTACACGTTCGAGACTTTCGTGGCGGGCTCGTCAAACCGGTTCGCGCACGCCGCCGCCGTCGCCGTCGCGGAGCAACCGGGGAAGTCGTACAACCCGTTGATGATCTACGGGCCGTCCGGGCTCGGCAAGACGCACCTGCTGCACGCGATCGGGCACTACATCAGCAGCTACCACGGCGGGCTGCGCGTCAAGTACGTCTCCACCGAGGAGTTGACCAACGACTTCATCAACGCCATCTCCGAGAACCGCGCCTCGGAGTTTCGGCGGGCCTACCGCGACGTCGACATCCTCCTCGTCGACGACATCCAGTTCCTAGAGGCCAAGATCCAGACGCAGGAGGAGTTTTTCCACACGTTCAACACGCTGCACAACGCGCAAAAGCAGATCGTGATGACCTCCGACCGGCCGCCGAAGCTGCTGGAGGCGCTGGAGCCGCGGCTAAGATCCCGCTTCGAGTGGGGCCTGATGACCGACATCCAGCCCCCCGACCTTGAGACGCGCATCGCGATCCTGCGGAAGAAGTCGACTTCGCAACGGTTGACGGCGAGCACGGAGGTGCTGGAACTCGTCGCATCGCGGATCCCCACCAACATCCGTGAGTTGGAGGGCGCGCTGACGCGAGTCGCGGCGTTGGCGAGCCTCAACCACCAGGAGATCACGCTCGAGCTGACTGAGCAGGTCCTGGCCGACCTCATGCCGGGCGGCAGGGCCCAGGCCGTCGACGCCGACTGCATCATCGCCGCCACGTGCGAGTACTTCAGCATCTCGGCCGAGGATCTGACGGGCTCGAGCCGCATCGCGGCCCTGGTACGGGCCCGTCAGATCGCGATGTACCTGTGCCGCGAGCTCACCGACCTGTCGCTACCGAAGATCGGGGGTCGCTTCGGAGGTCGCGACCACTCAACGGTCATGCACTCGGTCCGCAAGATTGACGGCCGCATGGGAGAGGACCGCCAGCTCTTCGACCAGGTCACCGAGCTGACCAACCGCATCAAGCAGTCTTAGGGTTGCTCCCTACCGCCCTCCCCCGCCACTTCTCACATTATGTAAGTTCGGCGGGTTATCGTGCATGCCTTCTTCCACTAACCACCTACGCGACGATCCCCACCCAGTTGCCGGTCGAACAGGATGACGACGCGATGCTCTCGCCGGCCGGTTGGCTATCCACAGAACTGCGCAGGGAGGCTGGGGAAATCCTGTTGACGGGCGTCGCTCCCCTGGATCCCCACAAATCCTCACCGTGTAATTTACGACCTACCCACAGTTCTTCCACACCCCCAAACCTGCGTTGACTAGGGGAAACGTCACCTTCCCACAGGATCCACAGGCGTTACTACTAGGACTAAGATGTAATTACTTCACTTAGATTCAAAGTAGCCGGGTGTGGACTTGCGCAAAACCGTATCTGGCGCACCTCGCTGGTAGCGTGGCACACGTGAGCATCGCAGCCAGGGCAGTGAAGCTGTGCAAGACCTACGGGTCCGGCACCGCCACCGTCGTCGCCCTCGACCACGTGGACTTCGAGGTCCAGGCCGGAGAGTTCACGGCCATCATGGGGCCCTCGGGGTCGGGGAAGTCGACGCTGATGCACCTTTTAGCCGCCCTCGATTCCCCGACATCCGGCCAAGTATTCATCGGCGACCAGGACGTGGGTACCCTCAAAGACACGCCCCTAACCGAACTCCGGCGCGACCGCATCGGTTTTGTCTTCCAGTCCTTCAACCTGGTGCCGACGCTGACTGCCCGCGAGAACATCGTCCTGCCGTTGAGCATCGCCGGCGGCAAACCCGACCGTGTCTGGTTCGACCAGATCGTCGATCTCCTCGGCTTGCGCGATCGCCTCACCCACAAGCCCAGCGAGCTGTCCGGCGGCCAGCAGCAGCGGGTCGCGTGCGCCCGCGCCCTCATGAACCGCCCTGAGATCGTCTTCGCCGACGAACCCACCGGCAACCTTGACTCCGGATCGGCCGCCGAGGTCCTATCGTTCCTGCGCCGCTCCGTAGACGACTTCCACCAGACGATCGTCATGGTCACCCACGACGCCCTCGCCGCCAGCTACGCCGATCGCGCCGTCTTCCTCCACGATGGCCGCATCATCGACGAGTGCCGCGGCGCGTCACAGGAGGAGATCCTGCAACTCATGTCGCGCCTCTACCCGCGCCAGGCGCCACCCGAGCACGGCAAACCCCTGGGCGACGAGACCAACCCCTTCGCGCCCCGAACCGATCCCGGCAATGCCCGCCATTTCGCTGCCACCTCCCCCGCTCGCGCCATGCTCGACGACCGCGACACCGCCGAGCAGCCCCGGTTAGCCGTCGGCGAGCCGGCCGTGTTCCGAGACGGTGCCCCACAGCCCGCCCCGAACGGCATCGCCCCTCCCGAAACGGAAGCCGAGATCAGCGCCCCCCGCCGCGCCATCACGGAGTAGCCGATGCTGAAAGCCGCGTGGAAGTCCCTGATGGGCCGGAAACTCCGGCTTCTGATGAGCGTCCTGTCGATCGTGCTGGGCGTGATGTTCGTCGCCAGATCCTTGATGTTCACCGACCTTCTCGGCGCTACCGCCCGCCAAATCCTGAGCGCCACAGTCAGCGATGTCAACGTCACCACCGCCCAGAACGTCACCCCGGGTGCCGGCGCTTCGACCCGCGTGATCGAGCAGAAGGTCGTCGAGGAGATCTCGGCCCTGCCCGGAGTTGCCCGCGTTAGTGGGAGCGTAACCAATTCGACGGTCTACCCCCTGGATGCGGACGGCCGCGCCATCACGCTCGGCGGTGCCCCCGGCATCGCCACCAATTTCGACGACATGCCCGCCCTCGACGGTGCCGTCGGCATGAAGGTCGTCTCGGGCCGCGCACCCGAGGCGTTCGACGAAGTCGCCGTCGACCCCAGCACCGTGAAACGCGCCGGCTACGCCGTAGGCAATACGATCAAGCTCGCCGTGCCGCAGGGCACCCGAGAGTTCAAGCTGGTTGGCACCGCCACTTTCGGCGATGGGGCGACCTCCGGCGCCTCCTACCTGTTCTTCACGCTCGAGACGATGCGCAGCATCGTGCCGGAACTCGCAGCCGGTTATAACTCGGTGAGCATCCAGACCGACCCGGGCACCGACAAGACGGCCCTTGCCGAACAGATAAAGCCGTTGCTCCCGCAAGGCTTCCGCGCCGTCGACGGCAAGACCCTCGCCGACGAATACGAGGACGAGATCGGGGTGCGCCTCGGGTTCGTGAACACGTTCCTGCTGGTCTTCGCGGGCATCGCGCTGCTCGTAGCGAGCCTGCTCATCCTCAACACGTTCTCGATCGTCGTCTCCCAGCGCAGCCGCGAGCTGGCCCTGCTGCGCGCGCTCGGCGCGAAACGCTCCCAGGTGCGGCGCACCGTCTTGTTCGAGGCGGTGATCGTCGCGCTGATCGGTGCCGCATTCGGTCTGGCCCTCGGCTACGGCCTGACGTGGCTGCTGCTGTGGCTGATGAACTCCGCGGGCCTGGGGCTCGGCTCCGCAACCCCCCGCCTGACGTGGCAGACCGCCACGATCTGTGTCGCCGTCGCTCTGGTGGTGACGGTGATCGCGGCCCTGCTGCCCGCGCGTCGCGCATCTCGCACCCGTCCAGTCGAAGCGATGGCGCAGGCCGTCAGCGCCAGCCCGGAGGGAATCGGGACTCCCGCCTGGCTGGGGCTCGGGGCGCTGCAGATTGGCGTCGCGGTTCTGGCTTGCGGCGTGTTCTTCGAGGTGCCGAGACGACTGTGGTGGGTCGGCGGTGGCGCGGCCCTGACGCTGATCGGCGCGGTCCTGGCGGCGGGCGTCGTCGGCGCGCCGATCCTGTGGCTGGCGGACCGGATAAACTCGGCGTTCTTCGGGGAGGTCGGGCGCATGGCCACCCGCAACGCCACCCGCCAGCCGCGACGCACGGCCGCTACCGCCGCGACCCTCATGATCGGGCTCACCCTCGTCGCCATCCTCGCCGCCACCACCACGGCTTCGGTCCGACACGACCTCACCAAGAATCAGCGTGGCGACTTCCTCCTCAGCCCGGTCAACTACCAACCATTCCATGTCGACGTGGACGCCGTCGGCAAGGTCGACGGGGTGGAGGCGGTCTGGACGTTCTCCCGGACCGCAGCCCAGGTCCCCGGCTACGGCGAAGTGGTGGTCACCGGCACCACCCCGTCGGGGATCAAGGACGGCTCGGCTGCGAAGGTCCTCGCCGGCGAACTCCTCGATACCCCCGGTTCGGTGCTCCTCGATTACGACCTCTCCCGCAAGGCGGGCCTCCCGATGGGCAAGCGCTTCACGATCCCCGGGATCGACGGCGGCGAAGTCGAGCTGTTGGTCACCGGCATCACCAAAGGCGGCTCCGATGCCGGGATGATTACCAACGCCGCGACC
>CAMCJC010000195.1 GCA_945875065.1 uncultured Propionibacteriaceae bacterium
GAGGTGAAGTTCGCCAACGGGGAGGGCGGGAACCTGCGTCGGGATCTGCTCGAGCGGCGTCACGACGAGGTCGAGGACGAGCGACGGGAGCGGGTGACCAAAACCCTGACCCAGCTCGGAACCAACGCCCCCATCAAGAGCGTCGACGTCGACCAGGCCGTGCCGCTCGTGCGGAGTGCCGACTACTTCATGACGGAGAAGGACACGGCGTCGTTCCTGTGGCAGCCGCTCACCGACTGCATTGGGATGGGGCTCGCCGTCGTCGCGCCCGATCGGCTTCGCATCGTCGGCGGCAGCGAACTCCCCAACGACCGCAGCGCCGAGAACGTCGAGCGCGTGCGACTCCGGGCCTGCCAGAACCTCAAGGACATGGCGGAGAAGCAGCTGCTGGCAGCCTTGGACTTCGCGCCTGACGTTCTCGCGATCACCACCCCCGCGCCGTGCGAGACTGCGTGGTTCGCAAACACGGAGGTCCTTGCCGACATGCTGGCCCACCTGGAACGCCAGTCGGGGACCCCGTGGGTCGTAATCCCAAAGTCACGACGCGACATCCTCGTAGTCAACTCCGCGACCGAAGCGTGGGAGCTGCTGCTGGAGTGGCTGGAATCATGCCTGGAGGACCGTGAGACCGTCCATATCGCCCCGCACGTCCTAGGTGGTGGCAAGTGGCGCGAACACATTCCGAGCGTCGCGCCCGATACCGAGCGGCGCATCCGGGAGCTCGCGCTGCGCTCCCGGTGGCGGATGCAAAGCGGCATCACGAACATCCTGCGGGCCCGGGGCAACGACGGCTACGACTTCGTCTCGCCCTTCTCCGCGTACGAGCACGAAGGCAGGTTCGTCACAGTCGCCCCGGCCAGCGTCGAGATGAACTTCACCAGCATTTCGGAGGTAGAGCGCATCGGATTCCTGTTCGGCGAGAACGACGTCGTCGAGGTCGCCTTCAAAGACATGGCCGCCCGTCTGCCGCACCTGTTCGCCCCGCACCCGGGTGTCTTCCCCCGCCGGTGGGTGCTGTCCAAGCCCTCAGACGCAGACCTGAAGGTGCTCCGCGAACTGGCGATCTGAGTCACCAGCCACGGTCGATCCACTCCTGCAGATGCGGCTTCTCGGCGCCGGTCTCGCCGACAGTAAGGTCTAGCGTCCCGCTGCCCTCCTTGCGGTTTGAACTCGACATCCGGGTGCAGCTCGTCCCAAAGGAATCGATCCGGCCCATTCAATCCGATAGGGCTCGTGGTCAGGCTGCGTCGACGTCTTGGCGGCGCCGCCTCAACTCTCGCCGTTGCTCCGGTTTCCACCGCCCCTCCCGTATACCCTGAGGGGTATGCACGAAACGCCGGGCTGGGTGGACGGGCCTCACGAAACCACACCGAGTCACGGATCCCCTCGTTCACTCAAAACGGCGATTCGTGCACGTCAGGTCGGCGCGCGGTGACAGAGTGTCGGCTATTCGGGTGACAGGTATTTACAACTTTCGATCTGGAACGGCTTCACGGCTCGCTTCGGGTGCGTAGTGTTGCGCGTGCATGGAGGTGACGATGAAGCGCTTCACACAGCTGACGATCGTAGGGCTCCTGGCGACGTCCCTGCTGCTGAGCGGCTGCGCGTCCAAGTGGGACCAACAAATGGCCGCCCTCAAGAAAGACCCCATAGTAACAGCCACCTGGGAGGGCATCGAGTTTATTGGCAGCACCGAATCTGAAAACCGTGACTACAAATCCCCCCCGCCACACATCGAACGCTGCTACCAATCAACTCTTCCCCAGGAAGTCACCTTCCAAACAATACTCCAAACCGCTCAAGAGTACGGCTGGATACAGTCTCCAGGGCTGAGCACAACCACGAGTGCTCGCTTGACTAAGACCATTAGATACAACGCCACTAATTCAAGCGTTGTTTCACTGGGTATTGGGGTCGGAGCCAATGAGTGTGGCCAAGTTTACACAGGTAACGTTCAAATCGGAATCATGATTGGCTAGAGGATTGATAATATGCAGAAACGATCAATTCGACTACTGGCATTGGTTCTAGTCTTGGTCATATGCGTCCTCTCTTCGCAACGCTCGAGTGCCGACGACGCTCCAGCGGACGATGGCAAGTCCATGAAGCACTTGAGCGTGGTTCTCCTTGGTGACTCCTACTCTGCTGGAAACGGTGCCGGGCACTATGAGTACGGCGACGTTGACCGTGCCTCCGGAGAGGGCTTCTCTTATCGAAGCCGAGACAACTGGGCCAACAACTATCGAAGACTCCTGCTACAGCAAGGCATCTCAGCCCAACTAACGAATCTGGCGCATTCAGGATACGAGATTCCACAGATCGCAAGGCGAGCCATAGAGTCTATGCCGCCCGACGTTGATATCGTGATGCTCACAGCAGGCGGGAACGACGTGAACTTCGGAGACGTCGTAAAGCGGCTCATCGTGTTTGGGGGTGTAGGTGGGGTTTGAATCCGCCGGTTTCGAGGAGGCTGTGGGTGATGTAGTTGGTGGGGTTGTGGAAGCTGAGGGCGGTGCTGCGGAGGTGTCCGAGGCGGCTGTTGATGGCTTCGGTGGGTTCGTTGCTGGTGGCGGGGTGGTCGAAGTAGGCCAGGATGTCGGTGGCGCGGCGTTTGAGGGTTCGGCCGAGGTGTCGGTTCTCGATGAGGTCTATGGGGATGTTGGTGTTGATCGCGTCGATGAGGTGGGTCATGAGCCAGCGGCCGAGTTTGGGTTTGGGGGCGCGGTAGGCCTGGATGAGGCGTTGGTAGATGTCCCAGGTTGCTTCGACTTCCGAGTGGCGGTGGTCGGCGAACAAGGTGGTTAGGCGGTTGGTTTGTTTGTCGGTGATCAGGCTGGCTTCGGTCAGGAGGGTCCGTCGGGTTTGGTGCAGCGGTTTGTCGCGGCGGCCTCGATGTCCGGTGGTGGTTTGGTGTACTCGTCTGCGGCATGCGTCGACGGCGTCGGTGGCGAGTTTGACTACGAGGGGGTCCATGACGGTCACGGCGTCGGGTAGTTCGGCGTTGGTGGCGGTTTTGAAGCCTGTGAAACCGTCCATTGCGACGATCTCGATGCCATCGCGCCAGGCTTGGGGGTGGGCTGCGAGCCAGGTTTGGAACACTTGTTTCGACCGGCCGGGGACCATATCGAGGAGCCGGGCTGGGCCGGTGTGGTATTTGACCGGGGTCAGATCGATGATCACGGTCACGTACTTCTCGCCTGCGTGTGTGACGCCAGCAGTGCTCGTCGACCCCGAGTGTCTGTACCCCGTCGAGGCGGGCCGGATCGTTGGTCAGGCGGCGGCGGCCTTCGGTCAGGACCGCCTGGTTAGCGGTATGCCAGGACACCTGGAGAGCCTGAGCGATCCGGGAGATCGTCAAGTGTTCACACACCAGGGCCTGTAGCGCCCACTCGATGGCGCGTCCGTGACAGCCGGGCCCTGGGTTCGGCGGCCCAGGACATGTCTTGGCGCCACACGTGGCCGCATTCGCGGCACCGATAGCGGCGAACCCTCACCCGCAGCAGGGTGGGTCGCCACCCGAACGGTTCATGAGCCAAAGGTCTGGTTATCGTCTCGCGTACCTGGCCCTGGCCGCCGCAGTGTCGGCACCACTGGTCCTGCTCGGCGATCTGGCACTCCAACACCTCCCCGGAGACGGTCACCGCCTGGGCGGTCGCTTCGAGGCCGAGTTCATCCAGCCGGCAGAAACTCGTCAGATCACAGGCAGTCAAGGTAGCGTTGAACACGTTGAGGTCTTCCCGATAGGCAGCGTGAACAACTCCCATCATCGGAAGGCCTCAACCCCTACCACCAGCCGCTACGCCGACCCAGCCCCGAGCCGTCACCCCGGAACCAGCCCCCCACACCCCCAACTGCGAAGAGACTTAAAACGGCGATTCGTGCACGTCAGGTCGGCGCGCGGTGACAGAGTGTCGGCTATTCGGGTGACAGGTATTTACAACTTTCGATCTGGAACGGCTTCACGGCTCGCTTCGGGTGCGTAGTGTTGCGCGTGCATGGAGGTGACGATGAAGCGCTTCACACAGCTGACGATCGTAGGGCTCCTGGCGACGTCCCTGCTGCTGAGCGGCTGCGCGTCCAAGTGGGACCAACAAATGGCCGCCCTCAAGAAAGACCCCATAGTAACAGCCACCTGGGAGGGCATCGAGTTTATTGGCAGCACCGAATCTGAAAACCGTGACTACAAATCCCCCCCGCCACACATCGAACGCTGCTACCAATCAACTCTTCCCCAGGAAGTCACCTTCCAAACAATACTCCAAACCGCTCAAGAGTACGGCTGGATACAGTCTCCAGGGCTGAGCACAACCACGAGTGCTCGCTTGACTAAGACCATTAGATACAACGCCACTAATTCAAGCGTTGTTTCACTGGGTATTGGGGTCGGAGCCAATGAGTGTGGCCAAGTTTACACAGGTAACGTTCAAATCGGAATCATGATTGGCTAGAGGATTGATAATATGCAGAAACGATCAATTCGACTACTGGCATTGGTTCTAGTCTTGGTCATATGCGTCCTCTCTTCGCAACGCTCGAGTGCCGACGACGCTCCAGCGGACGATGGCAAGTCCATGAAGCACTTGAGCGTGGTTCTCCTTGGTGACTCCTACTCTGCTGGAAACGGTGCCGGGCACTATGAGTACGGCGACGTTGACCGTGCCTCCGGAGAGGGCTTCTCTTATCGAAGCCGAGACAACTGGGCCAACAACTATCGAAGACTCCTGCTACAGCAAGGCATCTCAGCCCAACTAACGAATCTGGCGCATTCAGGATACGAGATTCCACAGATCGCAAGGCGAGCCATAGAGTCTATGCCGCCCGACGTTGATATCGTGATGCTCACAGCAGGCGGGAACGACGTGAACTTCGGAGACGTCGTAAAGCAGTGCTTTGCGGTCGGACTACGGGATGCCGCTGGCTGCCGCGACGCAATTGAGATCGCGCACGACATGATCGCAGACCCATCTAAAGACGGAATGGGGGCACGAACAAGACAACTGTTCACCACCATCGAGACTAGGTTGCGGGAGCTGGGGCGACAAGATATCGACATAGTATTAGTCGGCTACCCAAACCTTGTTTTGCCAGACAGTGACGTCAACTACACGATCCACGGATGCCTGGAGTGGGACGGCCTGAACTGCAAGAACTACACGGAGTATCCAGCAGGCGCTGAAGTGCTTCGCGTTGCCCGCGAGATGGCAGACATGCAGGCCAAAGCAGTGGCTGATTGGAACCGCAACCGCCCCCCTTACGGGCCAGTCCCGGCGCACGCCCGCTACCTCTACTACATACCAGAGAAGTTCCAATGGCACGAGCCCGACCCCGACTCAGGCCGGAAGAACCCTCAACGTTGGATCAACGAGTTCTTCGAGACTTCAGCCAATTACCGAGAACACGGATACGAACGAATCATGTCCTCCCTGGATCCTAATGATTGGTACCACCCCAACGTAACAGGGCACCAAGCGATCGGCGAGGCACTAATGGAGGATATAGGCATCCCCAGAAAGATCCGCACCGCTGGTAGCTCCGATAGCTCACCTAACTCAGAGGAGCCCCGCGTGGAGGCCTGGCTCCAGCCAACCCCGGGCGCCAAGATCGGGGAGCCTCTTGAGCTTGATGGGGCTGGTTCGTATACCAATCGTGGCGGTAT
>CAMCJC010000196.1 GCA_945875065.1 uncultured Propionibacteriaceae bacterium
GGTGGCTGGCGCGTTGCAGGGTGTTGTTGATGATGCTACGGGTGCGGGGGAGGGGCCTGATGGCAGCGTCGAGCAGTAGTAGTGGCGCTGTGCGGACTTATGGGAACTGGCGTCGCCCCGTGACGGCTGGGTTGTTTGGGCTCGGGTCGGTGGGGACTGGGGTGATGCTCAGTGGGTTGATCTTCAGCGTTCTGGTGACGATGGCGAAGGGGTTGTTGTGGGGTTTGGTGGTGTTCACGATCTTGGTGCCGGTGTTGGCGAGCGTCGTGGTTCGGGACCGTCACGGTAAGAGCGTCCTGGATCGGGTGATCGCCCGTGTGGCATGGAAGCAGGCGCGGCTGAAGGGAACGCACTTGTATCGTTCAGGCCCGCTTGGGGTAGCCAAGTGGGGTACGCACCAGCTTCCTGGTGTAGCTGCCCAGCTGCGGTTGTCTGAGCATCAGGATTCGTATGGCAGACCGTTTGCGGTGCTGCATTCCCCGTCTACGGGGACTTTTGCGACGGTGATTGGAACGGAGCCGGACGGGGCGGCTCTCGTCGACCGGGAGCAGGTCGACGTGTGGGTGGCATCGTGGGGTCACTGGCTGGCGAACCTGGGCGACGAACCGGGTGTAGAGGCCGCTGCGGTGATTGTGGAGACCGCCCCCGACACCGGTCATCGCCTGGCCCGCGAAGTCTCCTCCCAAGTCGACCCGGAGGCTCCTGAGTTCGCCAGGGCGATGCTGGAACAGGTCGTCGCGAACTACCCGGCAGGATCCAGCCAGGTCCGGGTGTGGGTGACGCTCACATTCACGGCGCTGAGTAGTTCCACCGGGAAGAAAATGAGTGCAGCGGAGATGGGGCGGGAACTCTCTGCCCGGCTCCCTGGGTTGACAGGCAGCCTTTCAGCGACGGGCGCCGGCGCGGCCCGCCCCTTGCCGGCCGCCGAGGTGTGCGAGATCGTTAGGACTGCCTACGACCCGGCCGCCTCGGTCACGATAGAGGAGGCCCATATCGAGGGCCAGGAAACCGGACTGACTTGGGATGACGTCGGCCCGGTGGCCCACGAAGCCACCTGGGACGGCTACCGCCACGACAGCGGTTACAGCATGAGCTGGGCCATGACGACGGCGCCACGCGGCAATGTCCAATCCTCCGTGCTCGCGCGGCTGTTGGCACCGCACCCGAACCTGATGCGCAAGCGGGTCGCGCTGGTCTATCAGCCGATCGATGCGGGTCGCGCCGCCGCGATCGTCGAGGCCGATTTGCGGGCCGCCCAGTTCGTCCAGACCGGGGCCAGGACGCCGACGGCGCGGTCGGTGATGGCGACCCGCGCGGCCAACGCCACCGCCCAGGAGGAGGCCGCCGGGGCGGGGCTGGTGAACTTTGGCATGCTCGTGACCGTCACCGTCCCGGATACGTCAAAAGCAGCTGAGGCGCGGGCCGTCGTCGACAACCTCGCCGCCACCGCCCGGCTGCGACTTCGCCCGACCTACGGGGCCCAACACGCGGCCTTCGCCGGTGCGCTCCCCCTCGGGCTGGTGCTGCCCAAGCACCTCAAAGGACCAGCCGCCTTGAAGGAGCGGCTGTGAAGCCCCGCAAGAAGCCCTCGAAATCCCCGGCACCTGTCGTACCGCGACGTCCTGGCCCGCGCGGGTGGCTCGGCTGGGGACGCGGCGAAGACACCCTAGTCGAAGCCCCCGACCAGTACCGTGGCACCACCGTCCAGGTCTGCGGGCTGTGGCCGTGGGTCATCGGCTCCGGCACCCCGATGGTGGGGGTACCGCTCGGCCGCCACGCCGTCTCCGGAGCCACCGTCTGTTGCGACCCGATTTCGTGGTTCCAGCGCGCCAACCTGATCTCCAACCCGTCCGTGTTCATCCTCGGTAAACCTGGCCTGGGGAAGTCGACGGTGGTGCGGCGCATGGCCACCGGCTTGGCCGGCTACGGGGTCATGCCTTTGGTTTTGGGCGACCTCAAACCCGACTACGTAGACCTCGTCCGAGCCCTCGGCGGGCAGGTCCTCAGCCTGGGACGTGGCCGCGGCTACCTCAATATCCTCGATCCCGGTGAGGCCAAAGAAGCCGCGACCCGCCTCACGGGAGCCGCCAAGGCCGCTGTCTTGGCCGACGCCCATGGTCGCCAGTTGACCATGGTCTCCGCGCTAATCACGATCCTGCGCTCCACTCCGCCGACCGACCGCGAAGAGACGATCCTCGACCGCGCACTACGGGTTCTAAACGAGAAACACGACGGCATACCCGTCCTCAGCGACCTTCTCAAAGTGGTGCGTCAGGCCCCCGAAGAACTACGCGTGGTCGCACTCGACCGCGGCGACTTCGCCAAATACCAGGACATCACCGAAAACCTCGAAGCCTCCCTAATCGGCCTGACGACCGGCGGTCGTCTCGGCGAAACCTTCGCCCGCCAAACCACCGAACCGATGCGACGCGACTGCCCCGTCGTCGTCGACGTCTCCGGTATCGACGACACCGAGGTCGACCTACAAGCCGCCGTCCTCCTAGCCTGCTGGTCCGCTGGGTTCGGTGCCGTCAATGTCGCTCACGCCCTGGCCGACGCCGGTCTCGAGCGACGCCGCCACTATTTCGTCATCATGGACGAGCTGTGGCGGGCCCTGCGCGCCGGCCGAGGCATGGTCGATCGCGTCGACGCCCTCACCCGCCTCAACCGGCAACGCGGCGTCGGAATGGCCATGGTCTCCCACACCATGAGCGACCTGTTGGCCCTCAGCCACGAAGAAGACCGCATGAAAGCAAAAGGTTTCGTCGAACGATCTGGAATGGTCATCTGCGGCGGCCTCCCCGGCGCGGAAATGCCCCTACTAACTTCCGCCATTCCCCTCAGCTATGCGGAACAGAACCTTCTCAAAGGCTGGCAAGACCCACCCGCCTGGGACCCTCACACCGGCAAGGAAGCCGCCCCGCCCGGGCGAGGAAAGTTTCTAGCCAAGGTCGGCGGTCGCCCCGGAATCCCGTTCGAAGTCGAACTGACCCGGGCGGAGATCGCCGTCAACGACACCAACAAACTCTGGCACAACAAGGCATCATGAGACCAAATAATCGACGCCCCGAACCCGGACGGCTCTCCGGCGAAACCATCTTGATCTGGCTCACCGTCGGAATCGTCGCCACCGCGCTCGGCGTCACCTACGTCAGCATCCATCTCGGCTACCGCATCGCCGGCCTCCCGCCCGCCCCGGCGGACCCGTGGGCGGTGCTGCTCGGCGTCGTGAAAGGCACCCTGTCCTGGCCGCTCGCCTCCACGCTGGTCCTGATCGGCCTCACCGTCCTGGTCTTGGGCCTCGGGTGCGGGCTCTGGGCCGGACTCGCGCGCCGGCGTCGACGCTCCTCGCGCGTCGATGCGGCCGCCCGATGGTTGGGGCGCGGTCAGGACGTCGCCGAGATCAGCGACCAAACCGTCGCAGCCAAGGCCGAACACCTCGGCGTCAAAGAGACCATCGGTATCCCCATCGGCAAGACCGTCTCGACCGGGCAGTGGCTCTACGGGTCGTGGGAAGACATGCACATCGACATCTGGGGCCCCCGCACCGGGAAGACCACCAGCCGAGCCATCCCCGCCATCCTCGACGCACCCGGCGCCGTCCTCGTCACCTCCAACAAACGCGACGTCCTCGACGCCACCCGCGACATCCGCGCCGAATCCGGGCCCGTCTGGGTATTCGATCCCCAAACAATCGCCCTCGAAGAACCGAACTGGTGGTGGAATCCGCTGTCGTACGTCACCGACGAAGTAAAGGCGGCACGACTGGCCGAGCACTTCGCCTCCGGCAGCCGCGACCCCGGCGCCAAAACCGACGCCTACTTCGACCCCGCCGGCCAGGACCTCCTAGCCGGCCTGCTCCTCGCAGCCGCCCTCGACGAGCGACCCATCACTGATGTCTACACGTGGCTAACCCGCCCCACCGACGACACCGCCGTCGATATCCTCCGGGAGCACGACTTCCAGCTGACCGCAGACCAGGTCGCCGGGGTCATCGACGCCCCCGACAAACAACGCGGCGGCATCTTCGGCACCGCCATGCAAATGGCATCATGCCTAACCAACCGGCAGATCGCCCGATGGATCACCCCCCAAGGCGACGACGACCAGCGCCCACAATTCAACCCGGCCCAGTTCGTCACCGCCGACGGCGGCACCCTCTACTCCCTCTCCAAAGAAGGCCGCGGTACCGCAGGCCCCCTCGTCACCGCCCTGACAGTCGCCGTCGTAGAAGCTGCCGAGGAACTCGCCGCCCGCTCCGCCGGAGGCCGCCTAAAAACCCCGCTGCTCGGGGTCCTCGACGAAGCCGCAAACGTCTGCCGCTGGCGAGCCCTCCCCGACCTGTACTCCCACTACGGCAGCCGCGGAATCGTACTCATGACCATCCTCCAATCCTGGTCCCAAGGCGTCGAAGTCTGGGGCGAGGCAGGCATGAAAAAGCTGTGGTCAGCCGCCAACGTCAAGGTCTACGGCGGCGGCGTCGGCGAGGCCGCATTCCTCGAAGACCTCTCCAAAATCATCGGCGACTACGACCGACTCTCAGCCTCAACATCGTACAGCCGCGGCCACCGCACCGTCTCGAAACAACTCCAACGCGAACGCATCCTCGACGTCTCCGACCTAGCCGCACTCCCCAAAGGCCGTGCCATCGTCATGGCCTCCGGAGCCCGGCCAACCCTCATCCGCACCGTGCCCTGGATGACCAGCCCCCACGCCGCGAAGATCCAGGCCTCTATCACCGCACACGACCCCCAAAGCGAACGCACCATCCACGACGCCGAAGCAGAACTCATCGCCGTTGAGGCCATAAACACTCGGGAGGAGCGATCGTGAGTGAGGCGGAATACGTTGATTATGACCAGGCCGATGCCGGGGCGGAACTGTGTTACGGTTCCGTTGATGAATTCGTCAGGGAATACCTGAGGTACGCCTATCGTCGTCGAATTGATGGCCGCCATCGATGCTGGGCCGGCAAATGGTGGCGATTTGAAGAGGCGGTGACTCGTCTTGAAGCGCTGTGGAGGTCGTGGGAGTATTTACGGCAGGATCCGGCTATGGGCATGACGATGTGGTGGCGCGATCACGCTGATTATCACATGGCTATGCTCATGGATCCTGATGGGCCTTTTTCGACAGCTATCGATGGTCCTGAGAACACCAATAAACGTGGTGATCCGTTGCCTTACGTTGCCCCGCCTGAAGGGTTGTTTACCGATGTGAGGCTCAAACCTGTGTAGGGCCCGGAAGCCATAGTGAACAAGATCAACATCCTGGGAAGGGTTATTCAGGAACAGGCACTTGTGCAGCGTCGTGCTTGGTCAAGGGCAAGTCGACAGCGTCCCTGAATAAGCCTCAATGCATCTCACTGCCCGAGGTTGCCTACGACGGCCGAGCGGCCTCAGCGCTCAATCCCCTGCGATCGTCGAACTTGGCGGCCGGCGCTAGGCCGCGACGAAATGTCCCGGAGGGCCCAGCCTGGTGTCTTGTCGTCGTTGGCTTCTGGGGAATCGGCGGCTCGGCGGACGCTGGCCAGTACCTCTGCCTTCTCCGCGAACTCGGGACCCGAAGCCGGCATCGGCGGGGCCTCAACCTCCGTCAACATCATCCTGCCGTCGACCGTCACCCCACGAGCCACAAGCCGC
>CAMCJC010000197.1 GCA_945875065.1 uncultured Propionibacteriaceae bacterium
CGCGCTCTGCACCGCGCGATTCTCGCATCTTGACCGTGACGCCTAACCGGCGGGCGGCGCCAGCCAGCGCGAGAGCGGCCTCGGCGCTGGGGCACCTCACCTCAAGGGCCAGGGAACGGCCAGGCTCGGTGAGGGAGCCACGTGCCAGGAAGGCCCCGCGCCAGACGGCGACGGCGTCGGCTATCGACCCGACAACGACGACGGCCGGGAGCCCGCGGACGGGCCGACGAAGCTGGTCGACGAGGCCGGTCAGCCGGGCGAGGGCCTCGCCGTCGCGGATGACGCGAACCGCGTAGCGGGTGGTGCGGCGCAGCCCGGAGGCATTGATGACCAGCAGGTCGGACTCGAGGTTGTACAGCTCGCGGATCCAGGTGCGCAGCCGACGAGCGGCCGCGGCGCAGTCCAGCTCTGCCTCGACGACGATCCGGCCGCCCACCAGGTGCAAGCCGCCGCCGAACCGCAGCATCGTGGCGACCTCCGCCCGCCGCGCATTGGGGTGGGGTGTGGCCACCGCAGCCAGTTCCGACTTCACCTTCTGTGTCAGAGCCATGGGGGTAATCCTCTCACGGCTTCGGGCACAGCCAATCGCACGGTGGCTAGTGCAGCAATTCGCTGTAGGCGGCGGCGAGACGGTTAGGGTCGTGGCGGGCGCTGCCGTCGTGGACCCCGACATCGGCGATGACGACCTCAGCCCCGAGTGACGCCGCAAACGGCTCGAGGTGGCGGTCGGACTCGGCGAAACGGCTATCGGCTAGGACGACGTCCAGGCGCAGCAGCGGCGCGTGCTCGGCCAACAGCTCAATGTGGCGGGACGCGGAAAACCCGTCGGTCTCCTCGGCCGCGGCGATGTTTAGAACCAGAATGCGCCGAGCGGAGGTGCTGAGGATGGCGTCGCGCAACTGAGGCACGAGCAGATGCGGGATAACCGAGGTGAACCACGAGCCGGGGCCGAGCACGATCGCATCGGCTTGGTGGATCGCGGCCAGCACCTCGGGGTGCGCGGGCGGATCTTCGGGGACGAGGCGGATGGCTTGAACCATCGCGCGGGTCTTGGCCACAGTAGCCTGCCCGGCCAAGGTACAGATCTCGTCGGGCGCCAGCGGATCGAGGCCTACGACGTCGGCCTCGATCTGGAGCGGTACCGAACTCATCGGCAGGACCCGGCCGCGGGTGTGGAGGAGGTCGCCCACCATGTCGAGACCGGCCACCGGGTCGTCGAGTTGCTGCCACAAGCCCGCGATGAGAAGGTTGCCGATGGCGTGGCCCCCGAGGGGGCCGTTGCTACTGAAGCGGGACTGGAGGACGCTGGCCCAGCGGCGGCCGAGCTGGTCGTCACCGCAGAGGGCCGCCAAGGCCATGCGCAGGTCGCCGGGCGGGAGGCACCCCAACTCCTGGCGGAGTCGTCCGGAGGAGCCACCGTCATCAGCCACCGTTACGACGGCCGTCAGCCGGTCGGTGACGCGGCGCAGCGCGGACAGGGAGGCGTAGAGGCCGTGACCGCCGCCGAAGGCCACTACCGCGGGGAGCTGTCCGAGGCCACTCATTCTTTGCCCAAGTCTCTATGCAAGACGCTGACGCCGTAGCCACGCTCCCCCAGGAGTTTGGCGAACTCCTCGCTCATGGATGTGGAGCGATGCTTGCCTCCAGTACAGCCGATGGCGAGCGTGACCTGGCGCTTGCCCTCGGCGAGGTAACCGGGGGCGGCGGTCTCGACGATGCCAAGCATGCGTTCTTGGAAGTCGCGGGCCGCCTGGAAGCCAAGAACATAGCCAGCGACGTCGGGCGACAGACCCGTCTTCGGGCGCAGTTCCGGCACCCAATAGGGGTTAGGCAAGAACCTGACGTCAAAGACGATGTCAGCGTCGACGGGCAAGCCGTTCTTGAAGCCGAACGAGATGACGGTCACGTGGAGCTTATCGGTGGCATCGTTACCGAAGTGGTTTGCGACGCGTTGCGCGAGCTGCCGGGCACTGAGCTTTGTGGTGTCGACGACGATGTCGGCCGTGGAACGCAGGTCTGAAAGGAGGCGGCGCTCCCGAATGATGCCCTCGGTGAGGCGGTCCTCCCCCTGCAGCGGGAGCGGGCGACGGCTGGACTCCTGGCGTTGGACGATGACCTCGTCACTGGCCTCAATGAACATGACTGTGATGCGGTATGCGCGTTCCTTGAGCTGGGCGAAGGCGTCGGGCAACTGATCGAACTGCACTTTGGAACGCACGTCGACGACCACGGCAATGCGTTCGGTGGCACCTAGGCGGTCGACGAGGACGGGCAGCATCATTGGCGGCAGGTTGTCGACAACGTACCAGCCGAGGTCTTCCATCGTGTGCGCGGCTGTGCGCCGACCGGCCCCGGACATCCCGGTGATGATGACGATCTCAGGTGGGACGCTCGCTTCCGTCATAGGAAAACACTAGCCGGAATGCTGCTCCCCCAGGCCTCTTGCGATGAGTGCCTCGCCGGTTCGTTCCGAATAGGCGACCGCTCCGAGCACCACTGGCAGCAGGTGCGCGACGACGTTGCGCTCGGCACCGCGCGCACGGGCCGCGTCGCGGGCATCATCGAACAGCCCGATCAGGTATGGGATGGACCGGATCATCAGCGCGATGGTCAGCGCGACGCGCAACGGGCTGACGCCGACGAAACGCAGCGGCTGGAGCGCGCGCTGCAAGGCGTCGAGCAGCTCGGGGGTTGGGGTGCTGAGCGTCAGGAGACGCGCAGCGAACACGGCCACGAGGATGTTGCCCGGCTGGATGACGGCAGCCGCAGGGTTGAGGGTGATCAAGTGGTAGGCCGCGAGCGTCCCCAGCAGGCACCACATGAACCACCCGATCCTGACGGCGCGGCGCACGTCGATCCCCGACGAGACCAGGCAGGCAAGGGTGACGACGTTGAACCCTACGGTCAGCGGCCACCAGAGCAGAATCAACGGCGGCAAGGTCAGGACCAGCATCAGCAGGTACTTCCACCCTATCGAGACGCGAAACAACCAACCGCCGCCGGGACGGTAGAGGCCGAGGAGGCTGGCGTCTACGTTCACGCGTGCACCCCCATCGCCTGCCGGTAAGTCTGGATCGCCTCGTCCGGGGCACCGTCTGCCAGGACACGTCCGCCGTCGATCACTACCACTCGGTCGGCATCCGCCGCGAAGTCCAGGTCGTGGGTGGAATAGATGATCTGCTGCGGCAGATCGGCAAGTGCACGGCGGAGCATCAGCCTGTTGCGCAGGTCAAGGAGGGTGGTGGGCTCGTCCGCGACGATGACCCGGGGAGCTACGGCTAGGACGCTAGTCAGGGCTACTAGCTGACGCTCACCACCCGAAAGGTCGTAGATGCTCTGGTGCGCCAGGTGTCCAAGGCCACGCTCGTCGAGCAACCCCTGAGCCCGTCGGCCTCGCTCGCGGCGCGGCAGATCTTTGAGGCTCAAGGTCACATCCTCCAACGGCGTTGACATCAGCAACTGCGCTAGCGGATCCGTAAAGACGAATCCAACGGCACGTCGCACCCCCGCAGCATCCTTGACAGTATCCAGACCATCAATGCTCACCGTTCCGCTGGTGGGCTTGCGCATCCCGTTCAGCAGGCGCAGCAGCGTCGACTTCCCCGAACCGTTCGCCCCGATCACCGCTACCCGACGCTCGACAAGACTCAGGCTGACATCGTCGAGAAGCACCTTCGCGTCGTCGTCCCGACGCAGCGGCGGAACGACGACGCGAACGTCATTGAGTTCGATCACCGCTGCGCGAGCAGGCGTGGGAACGCCTTATGGACAGCGTAGGCCAGGTAGGCGGCTGCGATCGACTTGAGAAGATCACCTAGCCAGAATGGCATGTCCGCGACGAACGCCTTGCCTAGCCCAAGGCCGAGGGCCCGCATCATGCCGACCACGCCGAGCGGCAAGATGATCAGGTAACGGGCCACCAGCAGACCGGCGAGGAACAGCAACGGCGTCACCTGGGACAGGCCTCGACGCACAGCCCACACCGCGACGAACCCCGCCAGCATCGCCGCGAACGGGAACGCGATCAGGTAGCCACCGCTGGGGCCGCCAAAGACACCGATGCCCGCACGGCCCTGCGAGAATATGGGCAGCCCGGCGGCGCCGACGACCAGATACAGAGCCACCGCCGCAAACCCACGCCACGGACCGAGACACAACCCGGTAAGACCGACGAACAGGGTTTGCAAAGTGATCGGCACCGGCCCGATGCTGATCGTCGGCACCAAGGCACTCGCGGCCACCAATGCCGCGAACACCCCCACGTACGCCAGGTCGGTGGGCTGGAAGACTGCGGCCGGCTCGGCCTTGGCAGAGGTCACAACTAGCTCCTCGGGGTAAGGATCGTTCCGGACCCATTGAACACCCAGCTTTGAACAGTGTTCAAGTCGGGGTCGAGCACCATCTACAGCCGGCACACCCCCTGGGCTAGACCCACCCAACACACACATCGCACCGTTTTCACACTGCAGGGCTCCCACTATCTCCCAAGGGCTCCCCCTCAAGGCGACAGACGACGGTTTTGGCCCTAGAGCTGGCGGGTGGACAGGGACCTGGCTTCACCTCGGACAGAACACGGTCATTTGGCCGGGCGCTCCACCGGCCAGTTCGCCTTCGACAGGTACACCCCTCCTCCGCCGATTAAACAGAACCCGATCTGGAGAACAAACAGATCGCACCCATAGCCCACCAGAGCCGCCGAAACGATAGAGCTGCCAAGACCAACGGCCGCGACGGCCACCTGGACAGCACCAAGGAACGGCGACCACCTGGCGTCCACTCGTCGCCTTGCCTCAAAGATCCCCCATACCGACGACACCACGAGAGCAAGCAACACAGACAGCGTCAGCAGCAACAGAGGATTTAATCCCCTCCGTAAAAACATGAACGGAACGGCCAGATTGAGGGCGCAGCCTCCTAGGAAGACTTGACACATCAGCAGCAGCGAGGCCTTGGAATAACGAGGCCCCGCCTGCTCATCTTGTCCAGAGACCGCGTTGAACGGGATCTTCGCACTTTCGCGCCGCGAAGCAATCCCGTCCTTGCGGCCCATGGAGTTCATCGTCACAACTCCTCGTCAATCGTGCAACAACTGGAAGCAGGCTGCAACACCTCCCACCACTGCAGCACCGGTGGCAAAGTACCCTCCGATACAGACGGAACAAGCCGGCATCGTGACAGGCGTCGCGCAGGATCCGCTACAGGCAATCGCCATGACGAACCCGAGAATAGAGTCAACCCCCAAGACAGCGATGATGCAACCAACGACATCCTTTAGGCTTTCCGGATTCCCGCCCCCACCAGAGAAAGCACGAGCCATCGCCTCGCGAGCCTGCTCCTCAGTCACCTGGCTGACATCGACACGCTTATCGACTGTCACGGCACCATCATTCAGTGTCTTGACTCGATAGACCCTTTCCGACTCGTTCCAGACCTGCGTCTCGGAGTACGTCAACAGATCCAGATCAGTGCTGAAAACCGCCGTCACATTGCTTGGGAGTTCGTACTGACCACCCATCGGGACGGTGACTGTAAGGTACTCGACACCATCGGAGGGACGCACCCGACCCACCTTGATCTT